>NZ_CP096205.1:301875-603750 GCF_023195775.1 Flavobacterium azooxidireducens | reverse complement strand
ACGGTATAGGTCTTCTCGTCTATACCGCTGGCATATGCATTTAGAGCAGAACTTTCGATGATTTCAACTTTTGGCATTCGCATTCCTTGACTGATGCAGAGGTTTTCGACTAAATTGTAGATCTTCATATTGCTTTTTCGCTCCAACGGTTTTGCTCCGGTTGCCATAGAAATCATTTTGGTATGTCCAAAATAGGCTATGGCAAACCAAATAGCAACCACCACCATCACAAAAGGGGCAATACTTAGAAAGCTTTGGTTGATGTAATCGAGGTCATAACCGTAATCGGGTTGGTATTGCATCAGAAACACTACCGCATAGACCGACAGTAGTAAAACGGTCGGAAAAGCAATGAGTAACAACACCGATTTACGGTTGTTTCTGCGGATTTGTTCCTGTATACCTATGTATTTCACCGGTTAAAATTTAACTTCTGGTGCTTTGTCTAAATTGGCTCTCTCGGTTACACCTAAATCAAACATCGGCTCAGTTTTAAAACCAAACATTCCTGCCAAGATATTGTTGGGAAATTTTTGCACAGCATTGTTTAATTCGCGAGTAGCCGAGTTGAAGTATCTTCTGGCTGCAGCCAATTTGTTTTCGATGTCTGAGATTTCGTTTTGCAACTGCAAGAAGTTTTGGTTAGCTTTTAAATCAGGATAGGCTTCCACTTGAATGCTTAGTCCGCGTAAGGCTCCACTTAATTCTTGTTCAGCAGCGATTTTGTCGTTGATGCCGGTGGCGTTCATGGCTCGGGAACGAGCATTTGTAATGGCTTCCAGTGTTCCGCGTTCATGTTCCATATAACCTTTTACTGAACCAATCAGCTGAGGAATAAGGTCATGACGTTGCTTAAGTTGAACATCGATGTCGGCAAATGCATTTTCACGATTGTTGCGGTTGCTCACCAGTCCATTGTAGATTCCAATGGCCATAAAAGCCAGTAAAACGATAATTCCGATAACAATTAATAATCCAGTCATAGTATTTGTTTTTAGTGTATTATAATGCGTTTTTTAATTCAGTTAACTGTGCTTTTATGCCTTCTAATTTGCTGATAATTTCAAATTTATCTAGTGTTTTCTTCTGGCCTTCTTTCAAATGCGTTTTGGCACCTTCTAATGTAAATCCACGTTCTTTTACCAAATGATAAATTAACTGAAGATTTTTCACATCTTCTGGTGTAAACATTCGGTTGCCTTTGGCGTTCTTTTTTGGTTTCAGAATATCGAATTCTTTATCCCAAAACCGAATTAAAGAAGCGTTCACGTCGAATGCTTTGGCCAATTCGCCAATACTGTAGTATCTTTTTTCTGGTAAGTTCAAATGCATTAGTCGAGTGCTTGATTTTCTTGGTTAGCAATTTTTGAAATGGCAATATATTCTTCGGCAGAAATGCTTCCGTAGTAAAAATTAATTGGGTTAATCGGTTCGCCGTCTTTGTGAACTTCATAATGCAAATGCGGAGCTTCACTTCGTCCGGTGCTTCCCACATAACCAATAATGTCACCTCGTTTTACTTTTTGTCCCACTCTTGCTTTGTATTTGCTTAAATGAGCATAGTAAGTCGTATAACCAAATCCGTGTTTGATAATGATCAAATTTCCAAATCCGGACATCGAGTTATCGGCTCGTTCCACCACACCATCACCTGTAGCATAAACCGGGGTTCCTGTTTTAGCGGTAAAATCCATTCCTTGATGCATTTTTCTAATTTTAGTAAATGGGTCATTTCGATAGCCAAAACCTGAGGCAACTCTAGTCAAATCTTCATTTTTAACGGGTTGAATAGCAGGAATGGCAGCTAATAACTTTTCTTTTCCTTTGGCAAGCACTAAAATTTCATCCAACGATTTTGATTGAATGGCTAATTCTTTCGAAATCATATCTACTCGTTTGGTCGTATTGATAACCAATTCAGAATTATCAAATCCTTCCAATTCTTTGTATCGATTTACTCCGCCAAATCCTGCTTTTCGTTGTTCGCTTGGAATAGGAGAGGAGTTAAAATAAATGCGGTATAAATTGTTGTCGCGTTCTTCTATATTGGCAATCACTTCATCCAATTGATCCATTTTTTTGTTTAAAATGGCGTAGCGAAGTTTCATATTATCAATTTCACGTGCTTGCAAACGGTCTTTTGGCGTTTCAAAATAGGGTGTGTTCAATAAAATCACAAAACATAAAAACCCAAACAAAGCCGAAGAGATCAGAAATAAAGCCACGTAACCAAACTTCCTCCCTTTTTTTGGACTGATTTTTTTATAAGCTAAACTTTCTGTGTCGTAATAATACTTTACTTTCTTCGACATTTCTTAAATTATACTATTTTTGTGCTTTCAAAAGGATTAGACGAACAAATTTAAGAAATGTTTCATTCTAAAGCTAATTTAATTTTTTAAAGAGAGCATCCGATTTTAAACAATAAAAACCGTTTTTTACAGTAATTATTGTCTAACCATTTGAAAATAAACACTGAACATTTTTTTACAATGAAATCACAAGATATCCGCAACCAGTTTCTCCAATTTTTTGAAAGTAAAGGACATTTAATCGTTCCTTCGGCACCTATTGTTCTAAAAGATGACCCAACCTTGATGTTTAACAACTCGGGAATGGCTCAGTTTAAAGAATATTTTTTAGGAAATGCTGAACCCAAAAGCAAGCGGATTGCTGATACGCAAAAATGTTTGCGTGTTTCCGGAAAACACAATGATTTGGAAGATGTTGGGTTTGACACCTATCATCACACCATGTTTGAAATGCTGGGAAACTGGTCATTTGGTGATTATTTTAAGAAAGATGCTATCAATTGGGCTTGGGAATTGCTGACGGAAGTCTATAAAATTCCGAAAGAAAATTTATATGTTTCAGTTTTTGAAGGAAATCCCGAAGAAAATGTGCCTTTTGACCAAGAAGCATGGGATATTTGGAAGGAACTGATAGATGAAGACCGAATTATTTTAGGAAATAAAAAAGATAATTTTTGGGAAATGGGCGATCAGGGACCGTGCGGACCTTGTTCTGAAATTCACGTTGATTTGCGTTCTGAAGAGGAAAAAGCAAACGTTTCCGGAAAAAGTTTGGTGAATAACGACCATCCACAAGTAGTGGAAATTTGGAACAATGTTTTTATGGAATTCAATCGTAAAGCCGATGGTTCCTTAGAAAAATTACCCGCTCAACACGTGGATACCGGAATGGGATTTGAACGTTTGTGTATGGCTTTGCAAGGGAAAACATCCAATTATGATACCGATGTTTTTACGCCATTGATTGAAAAAGTTGAACAAATTACTGGATTAAAATATACTTCGAACGAGGTTAAAAATATAAGCGAAGAACAAAATAAAATCAACATTGCTATTCGAGTTGTGGTTGATCATATCAGAGCAGTAGCTTTTGCTATTGCAGATGGACAATTACCTTCCAACACCGGAGCCGGTTATGTAATTCGTAGAATTTTACGTCGTGCGATTCGTTATGGATTTACTTTTTTAAATACAAAAGAGCCTTTCATCAATAAATTAGTTGAAGTTTTGGCGAATCAAATGGGCGAATTTTTCCCTGAAATTAAATCGCAACAAAATTTGGTTACTAATGTGATTCGGGAAGAAGAAGCTTCTTTTTTGAGAACTTTGGATCAAGGTTTACAATTGTTGGAAAATGTAGTTTCAGAGACAAAAGGAAATGAAGTTTCCGGAGCAAAAGTATTTGAATTGTATGATACATTTGGTTTTCCTAAAGATTTGACGGCTTTAATTTTAAAAGAAAAAGGATTTTCGTTCAACGAAACTGAATTTGAAAACGAGTTACAAAAGCAAAAAACGCGTTCACGTGCCGCTTCTGAAGTTTCAACCGAAGATTGGTCTGTTTTAATTCCCGGAAATGTAGAAACATTTGTTGGTTATGATCAAACAGAAAATGAAGTAAAAATCACTCGAATTCGTAAAGTAGATTCAAAAAAAGACGGAATTTTATATCAAATTGTTTTAGATGCAACTCCTTTTTATCCGGAAGGTGGTGGACAAGTTGGCGATAAAGGAACTTTAATTTCAGCCAATGAATCCATTGAAATTATCGATACCAAAAAAGAAAATAATTTGATTTTACATTTTGCAAAACAACTTCCTGAAAATCTATCAGGTAGTTTTGTGGCGAAAGTGAATACTGATTTACGCACATCTACTTCCAAAAATCATTCGGCAACACATTTAATGCATTTGGCTTTGCGAACCATTTTAGGAACGCACGTGGAGCAAAAAGGTTCGTTGGTGAATCCGAATTATTTGCGTTTTGACTTTTCGCATTTTTCGAAAGTTTCTGATGAAGAAATTAAACAAGTAGAAGATTTCGTAAACCAACGAATTGAAGAGCAATTGCAACTAGTTGAACACCGAAATATTCCGATTCAGCAAGCAATGGAACAAGGTGCAATGGCTTTGTTTGGCGAAAAATATGGCGATTCCGTTCGTATGATTGAATTTGGTGACAGTAAAGAATTATGTGGAGGAATTCACGTGAAAAACACAGCAGACATTTGGCATTTCAAAATTATTTCAGAAGGTGCTGTGGCGGCGGGAATTCGTAGAATCGAAGCGATTACAGGTGATGCAGTGAAAGACTTTTACAAAAATCAAGAAAACACATTAGCAGAACTAAAAGAAACATTAAAAAATCCGCAAGATATTTTAAAATCAGTCGTTTCCTTACAAGATGATAATGCCAAATTGAAAAAACAAATTGAGCAATTATTACGTGAAAAGGCAAAAAACTTAAAAGGCGAATTAGCATCAGAACTACGAGAAATTAACGGCATAAAATTCTTAGCCAAACAAGTCGATTTGAATCCGGAAGGAGCAAAAGATTTGGCGTATGAATTAGGAAATTTAGGCAATAATTTGTTTTTAGTTTTGGCTACAGCCGAGGATAATAAACCGATGTTAACGTGTTATATTTCAAAAGAATTGGTTGCTACACATAATTTAAATGCCGGACAAGTCGTTCGTGAATTAGGAAAATATATCCAAGGCGGCGGTGGTGGACAACCATTTTTTGCAACAGCTGGTGGTAAAAATGTGGATGGAATTAAAGAGGCTTTGGAGAAGGCAATTGATTTTATTAAATAAAAAATTACGAATTACAGAAATGAAAAAATTTATATTATTTTTAGTTTTTGCAGGATTAACAATTTCTTGCAATACCAGTGATGACGAAGGATCAGCAATTTCTGAACCAACTATATTAGGAAAATGGTATATAAAAGGCGGAACTTCTAATGGTGGAGAATTCCAAAATTATAATCATGATTGTGAAACAAGCAGAGATTTTCAAGAGTTTTTTACAAACGGAGAACTTACTTTTAATGGTCACAATACAAGTTGTGAGTTAAACGAGGTTGAATCAGCTGCATGGATTTTAAATGGTAGTATATTAACTATATCTAGCTCTCCATTTGATCCAATGCTTTATGAATACACTTATATTGTTGAAAGTTTAACTAATGATGAGTTGATATTGAAACAGACGGTTAATGATCCTGAAGGGATAATTGTGTATAGATCAACTTTTACAAGAAACTAAATTATTATAAAGCTCAATAGTATTTCAGTTTTAGTATGAATTTCCGAACCCCAATCAACATTCCAAAAAGCAACCATCCCATCGATTATTATTCGAAAGTGGTTACCCTGGGTTCGTGTTTTTCAGAAAATATTAGCACCAAATTAGAGCAGTATAAATTTCAATATTATAACAATCCGTTTGGGATACTTTTCCAGCCGGATGCCATTGAAAATGTATTGTTACGTGCTGTAGAAATGCGATTATTTACCGAAGCCGATTTGTTTTTTGAAAATGAATTGTGGCATTGTTTTGAAGTACATTCTGAGTTGAATAATGCCGACAAAGACGATATGCTAATCAATTTAAATGGCATTTTAACTTATTTAAACGGACAACTTCAAGCTTGTACGCATCTGATTATCACGTTAGGAACTGCGTGGACTTATCGTTTTTCGCACACTCAAAAAAGAGTGGCCAATTGTCATAAAATTCCACAAAGCAATTTTACGAAAGAATTGTTATCCGTTGATGAAATTGTATCTTCTTTAAATAATATCCAAACTAAAATAACAGAATTCAATCCCGAAATTAATTTCATTTTCACCGTTTCACCCGTTCGCCATTTAAAAGACGGTTTTGTAGAAAATCAATTAAGTAAATCGCATTTAATTTCGGCACTACATTCTTCCATCTCTCGGTTTCCATCTTCCAGCTATTTCCTAAGCTATGAAATGATGATGGATGATTTACGAGATTATCGTTTCTATTCCGAAGATATGTTGCATCCAAATCAAACGGCAGTGGATTACATTTGGAAGCATTTTGTAGAATCACATATTTCGTACCATGTTTTTCCAATCATGACCGAAATTGAAAGCATTCAAAAAGGATTAACGCATCGTCCTTTTAATCCAAACACAGAACAACACCAGCTTTTTGTACAAAAATTGCATGAACGAATCGAACAACTTCAAGAGAAATATCCTTTTTTAAATCTGAGTTAATTTTCTGAACTTCCTTTACTTTTAGCTGTTTTTAAATATAATTTCCCTTCTCAATTTAATGACCTATTTTCAAAATACGGCATTTGCCTTATTGTACTCCTTCCTCAAAAACAGCAATTTTGTTTCGAATTATTTAACCAATTAAATACAATAATTATGAAAACAATTAAATTTATCTGTGCGTGCTTTTTAGTAACAACTTCTATTTTTTTAACGTCTTGTAGTAGTGATGATGATGGCGGAGGTGGAGGTAGTGCAGCGGCAGGAACAATTACTGCAAAAGTTGATGGGTCTTGGGTAACAAGTATGGAAATGACAACGTTTGCTTATCAAGTAGGATCTATGCTTTCAATTCAAGGAAATACAGGAGGTACTTCTAGCAAAGCGTTTGTTTTTAATATTACAACTTTTGACGGTGTAGGAACCTATGATATTGGAGGAACTTTAGGTTTAGGACAAGCAAATGCAAGTTACACTGAAATTACAGTTGATATCTCTAACCCAACTGCTTTTGAATCAAAAATTTGGTCTGCTCCTTATGAAGGTGGCGACAAAGTGGGTGAAATAAAAATTTCTGAAATTACCGATACGCACATCAAAGGCACTTTTAGTTATTCGGCAAAAAACACGGATGATGGAAGTATGAAAGAAGTAACAGAAGGTTCTTTTAATGTAGAATTTGAATAAATTTTTTTAGTGGTTTTTTATACTTCCCAATCGAAATCTGCTTTGTTTGGGAAGTTTTAATTCTCTTTTAAATTATAATTAATTTTAGATGTATATGAAAGTAGTAGTAAGTATCATAATCTGTTTGGTGTTCTCTTTAATAGTAAAAGGACAAGAATTCGCAACCAAAGACTTTTCTAAAAATTATATTCAAATGGATAGTAAAAATCCTTTTGGAAAGTCTAACAAAATTTGTTTTATTGGTGCAAATGTGACGTTAAAAACAATGGAATACCAACGTAAGGGTTCACTTAATAAAAACAGTAGAGACCATATTGACCGTTTTGCATCCATTATTGACGGAATTACGTCTGATGACGTTCAAGAGTTAGCTGATTATTTTAAATCGACTTTAGAAAACCATTTTTCAAAGATAGGCTATACAATTATTGATCCATCAACAGTCGAAAATCAAGATGAATATAAAAAGTTACTCACAAAAGAGACTAGTGTAAATGCAGGTGAATTTTTTAGTCAAATGGCAGCAGGTCAGGAATGGGGTGCTGCTGTAACATTTGCAGCGGGAAAAAAACCTATTTTTAAATATCCAAAAATGGCTATGGGAGCACATACTAAATTAGCGTCGAAAAACGATGCTATTATGGTTAATCTTTCCGTTTTGTTAGAGCCATTTTTAGTAAACTGGGATAAAAAATTTGTTTCGAAATTTTATGATTCAGAAGAGTATAAGCATACTTTCTCATTTGACCCTGTTGCACAAGTAAGTCATTTTTCAAACCTATTTACTTATGATTTACCTATGAATATAGTATCGCCAAATTGGGGAGCTTTGTCTTTTGATCCTATGTCTTACATTGCTAAAAGCAAAATAAAGTATCAATCGGCAAATGATTATGTAAAGGAAATAAAAAAAGGTTCTCCGAGTGGCGAAATAACTTATAAAGAGCAACAAGGACTCATGCTTTATACCGTTACAGTTGACAGAGATTTATTTCTAGATGCCATGAAAAAAACACTTGATGCTTATGCTTTTCAGTTAGCAGAATATGCAAAGAGCAAAAAATAAGAGTAATGTCAAGTTATAATTTCCCAATCGTAATCTGCTCGATTGGGAAGTTCTTTTTATACGACATTTGTCGTATTGTTTCACAATGTTAATTACCCGAATTTTGTCCTATTCCAACATTCAAAAAGATGAAAACAATCAAGACATTACGAATCGTGCTACTGCTTTATTTTATGATATTTGTAGTTTTACTGCTCAATTTAATTGTGATTTTAAAGTAGTTTAACTACTTAAAATCAATAATATGCAAACATTTTTTGTTAGCTTAACTACAAAAGATTAAATTTGAATAGTTTCAAAATTCAAACATTATGACAAAAAAACGAATAGCAGTTATTTTTTTCGGCTTATTTTGCATTCAACTTGTCGCTCAAGTTAGAGAGCATAAAGTAGTTGATAGTTTGAATATAAAAGCAATGGAGCTATATGTTTCCAGCACAAACAAAGCAATGGAGCTACTCGGCAAAGCTGAAAAAATTGCCAAATCAGAAAAACTAGATGAGTCGCTAGGCTATACTATTAATAATTTAGCAATTGTTTATCGTGCCAAAGGTGAATATGTTAAATCAAAACAACTCTCTCAGGAAGCACTTTCTTTGGTTAAAGGCAATTCAGTAAAAGCTTCTACTTTTAATAATATTGGAGCATGTAATCGTTCTTTAGGCTTGTATGAGGAGAGTCTAAAAAACTATTTGGAAGCATTAAAGATTTATGAAGCTACAAATGATTTAAAAGAACAAGGTATTGTAAATAACAATATAGGAATGATTTATAGTTCTTTAGAAATGTATGACAAAGCAAAAACATACCATAACAAAGCATTGTCAGTTTATAAAAAACTAAACTATAAAAAAGGATTATCTGAAGTTTATAATAATATTGCTATCGCTTTAGCAAATCAAGATAGTTTACAAAAATCATTACTTTATTTCAAATTTTCTTTAAAAATAGAAGAAGAATTAAAAGACAAAAAAGGAATTGCCGAATCAATTAATAATGTTGGAGGTGTTTACCATTACTTAGGCAAAACTGATTCTGCCTTATACTATTACAAAAAATCAGCAGAAATTGAACGTTTAATTCAAAATTTTTCCGGTGTTGCAACAAGTTATAATAATATTGCTCAATTAATGCTTGAAGAAGGAAAACCAATTTTAGCTAAAAGTTATATTGATAGTTCTTATACCTATTCCAAAAAGTCAAAAGTAGCCGAAAGTTTATTAGAATCGATTCAGAATTATGCTTATTATTTCGAAACAATTAACGATTTTAAAAATGCAAATCTTTATAATAAGAAGTACTATACAATGAGTGATAGTATTATGAAAAGTTCAAATCTAAAAACATTGCATGAATTAGAAGTTAAATACCAAACTGCAAAAAAAGACACAGAAATTGCTCAAAACAGAGCAGAATTAGCCGAAAATGAATTAAAAATTAAACAAAAAAATACAATCATTTTTGGTTCGTTGGGTTTTGCTTTTGTGTTGGGATTGTTGGGCTATCTTTTATACAATCAACAAAAAATTAAGAACAATCAACTTATCAAAGAATCCGAACTCAAAGAAGCTCTAGTTAAAATTGAAACTCAAAACAAGCTACAAGAACAACGGTTGCAGATTTCAAGAGATTTACACGATAATATTGGTTCGCAACTTACATTTATCATTTCTTCCATTGATAATTTGAAGTATTTTGATGTTGCTAAAGAAAAATTAGTCTCCAAATTTGATAACATCAGCGGCTTCACCAAAAACACGATTACCGAGTTGCGGGATACCATTTGGGCAATGAACAAAAATGCTATTTCTGTAGAAGATTTACAAATCAGAATCACCAATTTTATTGATAATGCTCAGTTGGCTACGCACGGAATTTCCTTCGATTTTTCATTTGATGACAGCGTCAATGCGTCACACGAATTTTCATCTATCGAAGGAATGAATATTTATAGAATCATTCAAGAAGCGGTGAATAACGCTGTAAAATATGCCAACGCATCTCAAATTAAAATTCTACTGAAACAAGAAAATAACAAAATGATTTTTTCGATTAACGATAACGGAATAGGTTTTTCAGAACCCGAAATAGAACTCGGAAATGGTTTAAATAATATGAAAAAGAGAGCATTAGAATTAAATGCCGACTTAAAAATCATCTCCGAAAAAGATAAAGGAACCAGCATTTTAATCAAAAAAGAAATTGCGTAGAATAAGGCAATTGCCGTATGGTATTCAGTTTTGTTTTTTACTAAATTTGAGTTCAATCAAAAAATGAAATTGTTATGAATCATTCACTTTTTGTCCTTTTTATTTTTATAAATCTCTTTTTGATTTTATATTATAAACGTCAAAATAAATCGAGCGAAAAAGAACATTTATTTCGTGTTTTTTGCATTCAAGATCAATTGATTTCTGAAAAACATAAAAAAGATAAAATGAATGATTCCATCAATAATTTAGCCGAATTGGAAGAAACTACGCAACGAAAATTAAACGCCATTCAATTGAAACTGGAATTTTTACACCTTTTTAGTAAAACTAATTTATAACAAAAATGAATATCAAACTCGCCATAATTGATGACAATAGTTTTTTAATCAAAGCCATTCGGGAAAAATTATCTTTTTTCGAAGATATTCAAATCAAATTTTCTGCTTTAAACGGAGCTGAACTATTAACCAAATTAGACGAAAATCATAACCTTGATGTTTTGTTGATGGATATCGAAATGCCAATTCTAAATGGAATCGAAGCTACGGCCATCATCAAACAAAAATATCCTCAAATAAAAGTCATTATGCTGACCGCTTTTGATAATGATGAAAATATTTTTAACGCCATCAAAGCCGGAGCCGATGGCTATTTGCTCAAAGAAGTCAATCCAACCGATTTGCACCAAGGAATCATTGAAACCTTAAATGGCGGAGCGGCGATGAATCCGTCAATTGCTTTAAAAACCTTAAAATTACTGCGAAATCCAATCGATTTTGATGCTAAAACCGAAGAAGAAGAAATCAAACTTTCTCCACGTGAAATTGAAGTATTGGAACAACTTTCAAAAGGATTAAATTACAACCAAATTGCAGATAATTTGATACTTTCGCCTTCAACCGTCCGAAAACACATCGAAAATATTTATACGAAACTTCAAGTTCACAATAAATTGGAAGCCATTCAAAAAGCCAAATCAAATAAGTTGATTTAAATTTTTATCTTCGTATAAATTTATATGCGATGGCTACACGAAGAAATCAATCCACAGAAACTCAACTTAAAAATGTACTAGTTCCGATTATTCAAGCGATTGGACGATCAGGGAAATTGATTTACATCATCATTATTGGTGTTTTGCTTTATCTCGGTTATCAGTATTTTACTCGAGAAAAAGATTCTTCTACCATCGAATACAATTCAGCTTTAATCGAAAAACAACTGCGAAATGTATCAAAATTAGTTGTTACCGAAGGAACGTATTCACAAGTAATGACATACAAAGACCAAAAGAAATATTTCATGGATATGATTTCTTTTGAAAAGAAAGCCTTAATGGTTGTGAATGCAGAAGTGACAGTTTCGTATGATTTAAGCAAAATTAAATACGATATTAATGAAACCACCAAAACTATTTCCATCACAAACATTCCCGAAGCCGAAATGAAAATTAATCCCGATATTCATTTTTACAGCATCGACGAAAGCACATTTAACCCTTTTGGCACTGCCGATTACAATAAAATTAATAAAAAAGTAAAAGCTGAAATCGCCAAAAAAATGGAAAAATCAAAACTTAAAACCAATGCCGAAAACCGATTAATCAGCGAACTTTCCAAAATATTAATTCTAACCAACACAATGGGTTGGACGTTGGAATACAATGGCGAAACCGTTTTGACACAAACCGGTTTATCCAAAAAAATTAAAACCTAATTTTATAGTTTTCGTTCCAAACTTTGCCAACCGCCACCATTCATCGATTCAATGCCATTGTTTTTTAAAATCGAATTCGCTTGAGAACTTCGCATTCCACTTTGGCAACAAACAATTACCGGTTTATTCAGTTTTTTAATTTCTTCAATCTTTGTAGAAATCGTGTTCAACGGAATATTTTTTGAACCCTTAATATTTCCCTGCTGAAATTCGCCTACAGATCTCACATCAATAATTATAGCTCCTTTTTCTATAAAGTCGCCCACACTTTCCTGTTTTCCACCCAAACCCAACATACTCAATAATCCCATATTTTCTATTTTTTTAATTTACAAATTTCTTAAATCTGTGTTCTTTCGCATTTATACCACAAAAATAACAACAATCTCAAAACCATTCCGTAACAAAAGTTACCCAATCCAAAAAAATCTTTATATTTGAAATTCTATGAAGATTACCGACCGAAAAACCGAAATCATTTCCGTTTCTGCACAACTTTTCAAAGAAAAAGGATACAGTGCCGTGACGATGCGAGACATTGCTCAAGCGATGAATATCAAAGCGGCAAGCTTATATAATCACATCAAATCCAAACAAGAAATTCTGGTTTTAATCGTCATCGAAATCGCCGAAGAATTCACCAATGTGATGAACGAAATTGTGTCTGCCGACATTACTTCCATCCAAAAAATCGAAAAAGTAATTCAATTACACATTGATATTACGTTGCGAAATTCCGATGCATTAGCTTGCCTAAATAACGATTGGATGCATCTAACCGACAACGAATTACATTATTTCATCAAAATGCGGGAAGAATACGAACAAAATTTTCGCCAAATCATCAAAAAAGGAATTCAAGACAAAGAAATTCAAAACATTAATCCGGAAGTAATCATTTTTTCAACACTTTCAACGCTTCGCACGCTTTACCTTTGGTATAACAAATCCAAAAATCTTAACGAAGCAACCCTACGCAAAAATATGTCGCAAGTCCTGCTCAACGGCATCGTGTAAGTCATTTACCGTTAACTTTGTTAATCATTTTCAAATCATTATCTTTTTTTCAAACGTTTTCGTAACTTTAAAAAATAATCATTAAATTTGCATAGTAAACTAACAATTGTTAGTTTTAATTTTTACGATTTATGGCAAAATTTCACAGCATAAAAGTGGCCGATATCTACAAGGAAACAAAAGATTGTTCCGTCATCACGTTAGATATTCCACAAGAATTACAAACCGATTTTCAATTCACACAAGGCCAACATTTAACGTTGCGAGCCTTGATTGACGGTCAAGATGTGCGTCGTTCCTATTCATTATGTTCCAGTCCAACTGAAAAAAAATGGAGAGTTGCCGTCAAAAAAATCAATCACGGTTTGTTCTCAAGCTATGTCAACGAAAAATTAAAAAAAGGAGATAGTTTGGATGTGATGTCGCCCAGCGGAACATTTTTCACCCAAATCAATCCAACCCAAACCAAAAATTACATTGCTTTTGCGGCAGGAAGCGGCATCACGCCCATTTTGTCCATCATCAAAACACATTTGGCACTCGAACCCAACGCCACGTTCAAACTTTTTTATTTAAACCGAACCGTAAAATCCATCGTGTTTAAAGAAGAAATCGAGCAATTAAAAAACACCTATTTCAACCGATTCGAAATTTTCCATTTTTTAACCAAAGAACACCGTCCGGCAGAACTATTCAACGGCCGATTTTCTTCAGAAAAAATGAAAATCATTACTAACAAAATCATTCATATTCCGTCCATCGACGAATGTTTCATTTGCGGTCCCGAAGATATGATTCATTTGCTAAAAGACGAGTTGGTCGAAGCCGGTTTGCCCAAAGAAAAAATACATTTCGAACTGTTTACCAGCGGAATAACCGAAGAAGATAAACAGCGAATCAATAAAATTATAGAGAAAAAAGTTGAAGGAACTGAAGTCACCATCATCGATGGCGGAAAAGAATTCCACTTTGATATGGACGATGATTTCGACAACATTCTCGACGGAGCCCTAGCAGCCGGTGCCGATTTACCGTTTGCCTGCAAAGGTGGCGTTTGCAGCACCTGCAAATGCAAAGTCATCGAAGGAACTGTCGAAATGAAGGTCAATTACGCACTCGATCAAAACGAAGTCGATAAAGGATTGGTCCTCAGTTGCCAAGCCGTTCCCACTTCCAAAAAGGTCGTCATCGATTTTGGCGTTTAAAAATTTTAGAAGCGAATAGCTCGGGCTTTTTCAGTAAACCATATTCCCGCTTTCCGCAGTAGTCCGCCAAGGCGGAGCTACTTGCTTCAATCGGGGCTAAAAAGGAAACCATAAAAAGTGACCTATAGATTTAAAGACCATCAAATAACGTCTCGTCTCCCCCTCCTTCGGAGGGGCTGGGGGAGGAAAAAAAATAAAATGTTTAACAATTCAACGTTTCTGTAAACTGCGACTGTCCACTGAAACCGCGACTGAAAACTAAAAATTATGTCAGAACACGAAGTAAAAAACCTAGAAGCAATCTTTGACGCAAAAATTGCCCGCGACGAAAAAATCGAGCCCAAAGATTGGATGCCCGAAAAATACCGTCAAACACACATTCGTCAAATTTCACAACACGCACACTCCGAAATTGTCGGTATGTTGCCCGAAGGAAATTGGATAACCAGAGCACCTTCGCTTAAAAGAAAAGTAGCTTTATTAGCCAAAATTCAAGACGAAGCCGGACACGGTTTATACTTGTATTCCGCTTGCGAAACACTCGGAATTTCTCGCGAAGAATTATACGAACAACTCCATTCCGGAAAAGCAAAATATTCAAGTATTTTCAATTATCCCAGCTTAACTTGGGCCGATATGGGTGCCATTGGTTGGTTGGTAGATGGTGCGGCAATCATCAATCAAGTGCCATTAACCACAACTTCTTTCGGACCATACGCCCGTGCGATGGTGCGAGTGTGTAAAGAAGAAAGTTTCCATCAACGACAAGGTTTTCAAATTATGATGACGTTGGCAAACGGAACACCGGAACAAAAAGAAATGGCTCAAGATGCACTTAATCGCTGGTGGTTTCCATCGCTAATGATGTTAGGGCCAACCGACGATGCTTCCGTTCACACCGAGCAATCGATGAAATGGAAGTTAAAACGCAAAACGAATGACGAACTACGTCAGCAATTTGTAGATCAAACCGTTCCACAAGCCGATATGATTGGTTTAACCATTCCCGATCCAACCTTAAAATTCAACGAAGAAACCAAACATTACGAATTCGGCGAACTCGATTGGGATGAATTCTGGCAAGTGGTAAAAGGTCACGGACCTTGCAACAAAGAACGAATCGCCGCCCGAAAAAACGCCTGGGAAAACGGAAAATGGGTTCGCGATGCCGCTATGGCTTACGCCGAAAAACAAGAAAGTAAAGTAGTAAAACAAGCAATATAAACTCCGTTGTCTATTATCCGTTATCTGTTTTAAACCGACAACCGACAACCGACAACCGACAACCGAAACACTATGAAAAACTGGCCTCTTTGGGAAGTATTTATACGAAGTAAAAACGGATTAGAGCACCGTCATTGCGGAAGCCTTCACGCAAGTGATGCAACAATGGCACTCGAAAATGCTCGCGATGTGTACACACGCAGAATGGAAGGCGTAAGCATTTGGGTTGTACCCTCAGCACAAATCACCGCTTCCAATCCGGAAGACAGTGCAGAGCTTTTTGAACCCGCAAAAGACAAAGCTTATCGTCATCCAACTTTTTACGAACTTCCCGACGAATTAAAACATATGTAATATCCAATCTGCAAGGTTTCCAAAATCTTGTAGGTTTAGGTAGTTTGTGAAATTTACGTATTTTTTGAATTCGTGTGAATTCGTGAAATTCGTGTCAAAATAAGAAATATGAATAACAATTTAGTTCAATATATTTTCAGCATAGCCGACAACTCATTGATTTTAGGTCAACGTCTAGGTGAACTATGCGGTCACGGCCCAAGTTTAGAAACCGACATTGCAATGACCAACATTTCCCTTGATTTATTCGGTCAAGTGCGAAGTTACTATCAATATGCCGCCAAACTAATTGGTAACGATGAAACGGAAGACACAATCGCTTTTCTTCGAAAAGAACGAGATTACAAAAACGTCCTTTTGGTAGAACAACCCAATCGTGATTTTGCCTATTCCATCGGACGACAATTTTTATTTGATGTGTATCATTTATTGTTGCTGCAAGAATTGCAGAATAGTTCAGACGCAACATTATCGGCAATAGCTAAAAAAAGCATTAAAGAAGTTTCCTATCACACCCGATTTTCATCCGATTGGATTAGAAGATTAGGCGACGGAACAGAAGAAAGTCACAACCGAATCCAAACTGCCCTCAATGATTTATGGGTTTTTACAGATGAACTATTTCTTCAAACCGATGCTGAAAAAGCAATGGTTTCAGAAGGAATTGGAGTCGATGTAAGTCAGTTAAAAGATGCTTTTCATAAAAAAGTAAGCACTATTTTAGAAGAATCAACATTACAAACACCAACCATTGAATATTTCCAAAAAGGAGGAAAAAATGGAATACACAGTGAACATATGGGTTATATTCTAACCGAATTACAATATATGCAACGCACGTATCCAAATATGACTTGGTAAAAAACTTAGCGACCTTAGCGAAAAACCTTTGTGTACTTTGCGGTTAAAAAAATGACAGAACAGATCCAACATATCGACCAAAAACTTTTCGAAATCCTCGAAACAGTTTCCGATCCGGAAATTCCGGTTCTATCGATAATGGAAATGGGTGTGGTGCGTTCTGCTAAATTACAAGGTGGAATCGTCAACGTTCAAATTACACCAACCTACAGCGGTTGTCCGGCGATGGATGTGATAGGTGATGACATCATCAAAGCCTTTCAAGAAAAAGGATTAGAAGCCAAAGTAGAACTTGTACTTTCTCCGGCTTGGACAACCGATTGGATTACTCCAAAAGGAAGACAGGCTTTAGAAAAATACGGAATCGCTTCGCCATTAAATGAAACAGCAGACAAAGAAGCATTATTAGGAAATAAAAAATTAGTAAAATGTCCACAATGTGGTTCATTCAACACAAAATTAGTCAGTCAATTCGGTTCAACAGCCTGTAAAGCATTTTTTCAATGCGAAAACTGTTTAGAACCTTTTGATTATTTTAAATGTTTAAAGTAAATCGCTCGAAGGGGTGAGGTAAAATAAAAATATGACCAATTCAATCGAATTAAAAATAAACAACAAAGTAGCCTTCATCTCATTGAATAGGCCAGAAGTATTCAATAGTTTCAACCGTGAGATGGCATTGTCTTTACAAAAAATATTAGCGGATTGTTCAACTGATAATTCCGTTCGAGCCATCGTCATTACCGGAAACGGGAAAGCCTTTTGTGCCGGACAAGATTTAAAAGAAGTCACAGATCCGGACTTAAATCCCGGTTTCAGAAAAATTCTGGAAGAACATTACAATCCAATTATTCAAAAAATCAGAACGATTGAAAAACCAATTGTTGCTGCGGTTAATGGCGTTGCTGCCGGAGCCGGAGCAAATATTGCTTTAGCTTGTGATATTGTTTTAGCTTCTGAAAATGCATCATTCATTCAAGCGTTCAGCAAAATCGGATTAATCCCTGATAGTGCAGGAACATTTTTCCTACCACGATTAATCGGATTTCAAAAAGCATCAGCTTTAATGATGTTAGGCGACAAAGTTTCCGCCGTTGAAGCAGAGAAATTAGGAATGGTTTACAAAGTAATTTCTCCTGAATCATTTTTAGAAGAAGTAACAAAAATAGCCGAAACATTAGCTGAAATGCCAACCAAAGCCATCGGTTTAACCAAAAGATTATTAAATCAGTCAATGACAAATAATTTAGAACAGCAATTAGCATCAGAATCAGATTTGCAAATTGAAGCGAGTTCATCCAACGATTACAAAGAAGGCGTAACCGCTTTTGTTGAAAAAAGAAAACCGCAATTTAATGGAAACTAATTTGAAAATAGCAGTTATCGGTTCAGGAACTATGGGTAGCGGTATCGCACAAGTAGTTGCTACAGCCGGTTGCGAAGTATCTCTCTATGACACCAATCACACGGTGTTAGAAAAGAGTAAAATCAACCTTGAAAACACCTTGTCCAAATTAGTTGAAAAGTCAAAAATTGATGAAACTGAAAAAAGCAGAATCATCAATAATATTTCGTACGCAACCACATTTGCCGAATTATCGCATTCCGATTTAGTCATCGAAGCCATTGTTGAAAATTTAGACATCAAACGAAAACTATTTTCAGAATTAGAAAATTATGTTTCACCCGAAACTATTTTAGCATCCAATACATCCTCATTATCAATCGCTTCCATCGCCGCATCTTGTCAAAAACCGGATCGTGTAATCGGAATTCATTTTTTCAACCCGGCTCCGCTTATGCAATTGGTTGAAGTCATTCCGGCCATTCAAACCAGTCAAGAAGTAGTAGAACAAACTGTTCAAACGATCACCGATTGGAAAAAAGTCGTTGCCATTGCAAAAGACACACCCGGATTTATTGTCAATCGTGTGGCTCGACCTTTTTATAGCGAAGCACTCCGAATTTATGAAGAAGGAAAAGCTGATTTCGCCACCATCGACTGGGCAATGAAAACCATCGGCGGATTCCGAATGGGACCATTTGAATTAATGGATTTCATCGGAAACGATGTCAATTACACCGTAACAGAAACTGTTTTCACCGCTTTTTATTTCGACCCAAGATACAAACCTTCTTTCACACAAAAACGACTTTCAGAAGCCGGTTTTTTTGGCAGAAAATCAGGAAGAGGTTTCTATAATTATAATTCAGAATTACCAAAACCAACCGAAGACAACAAATTAGGACAATACATCGTTGACAGAATTTTAGTGATGCTCATCAACGAAGCGGCCGAAGCTTTCTTTTTAAACATCGCTTCCGCCAAAGACATTGATAATGCGATGACCAAAGGAGTTAATTACCCAAAAGGATTACTCGCGTGGGCAGACGAAAAAGGAATCAATTGGTGTGTCGATAAAATGGATGAACTCTATCAAGAATACCACGAAGACCGCTACCGTTGCAGTCCGATTTTAAGAAAAATGAACAAAGAAAATGCAAGATTTTATTAACCCAAAATAGTCACGCCTCGTCTCCCTCTCCTTTGGAGAGGGTCGGGGAGAGGAAAAAAATATTAACACAACAAGTCACACCTCGTCTCCCTCTCCTTTGGAGAGGGTCGGGGAGAGGAAAAAGAATATAAACCCAAAATAATAACACCCGGTCTCCTTTGGAGAGGGTCGGGGTGAGGAAAAATGAAACCAACCGAAATCATAAATATAATGTTTCAAAACGATGCCTTCAGTCAATGGCTTGGCATCGCCGTAGAAGAAGTTTCCGAAGGTAAATGTGTCTTATCAATGACCATCCGTAAGGAAATGACCAATGGTTTTGGCATCGCTCACGGCGGAATCACGTATTCATTGGCAGATAGTGCTTTAGCTTTTGCAGCCAATTCTCACGGTCGTCAATCGGTGAGCATCGACACGTCGATCAATCACATTGAAGCATTGAAAGAAGGTGATAAAATCATTGCCATCGCCACAGAAAATGCTCTAAAAAATAAATTTGGGTTTTATACCATCGAAATAAAAAAGGAAGAAAAAACAGTCGCACTTTTCAAAGGAACCGTATTCCGAAGTGAAAAAGAGTGGGAATAAAATAAATAATTAGAAGCGAGTGGCTCGGGCTTTTTCAGTAAACCGTGTTCCCGCTTTCCGTTGCAATCTCGCCAAAAGGGCGAGGATTTTCACTGCAATCGGGGCTAAAGAGCCAACCATAAAAGAGTAAATTATAAAACAAAAGTCAGTTTTCACCAGTCAGCAAAAAACTGACAACCGACAACCGACAACCGACAACAATATGGAAGCATACATCATAGACGGAGTCCGCACTCCAATCGGAAGTTATCAAGGAACCTTATCAGCCGTTCGCCCGGACGATTTAGGAGCTTTGGTCATCAAAACTGTGGTAGAAAAAAATCCAAACATTCCAAAGGAAGCTTACGACGATGTCATCATGGGTTGTGCAAACCAAGCAGGTGAAGATAACCGAAATGTAGCCAGAATGTCGCTATTATTAGCCGGATTACCACATTCAGTACCGGGTGAAACCGTAAACCGTTTGTGCAGTTCCGGATTATCAGCTATAATTCACGCCAACAGAGCGATAAAAGCAGGAGACGGTCACATTTTTATTGCAGGCGGAATCGAAAATATGACTCGCGGACCATTAGTTGTCTCCAAACCATCAGCCGCTTTTGGAACGGATAGTAAAATGTACGATTCCAGTTTTGGATGGCGTTTCATCAATCCTAAAATGCATCAACAATATGGAACGGATGCTATGGGAGAAACCGCAGAAAACCTAGTTGAAAAATATAACATTTCAAGAGAAGATCAAGATGCATTTGCCTACAACAGTCAAATGAAAGCTGTAGCAGCTCAACAATCCGGTCGTTTAGCCAAAGAAATTGTTGCTGTTGAAATTCCACAACGAAAAGGCGATCCAATCCTATTTTCAAAAGATGAGTTTGTAAAACCTAATTCAACGTTAGAGGGATTGTCAAAACTTCGTCCCGCTTTCAGAAAAGAAGGAAGCGTGACTGCCGGAAATGCATCAGGATTAAATGACGGAGCAGCCGCAACCATCATCGCATCCGAAGAAGCTGTAAAAAAATACAATCTAAAACCATTAGCTCGAATAGTCAGTTCAGCAGTGGTAGGAGTAGAGCCTAGAATCATGGGAATAGGTCCGGTTGAAGCCACAAACAAAGCATTAGAAAAGGCTGGTTTAACTTTAGCCGATATGGATATTATCGAACTAAATGAAGCCTTTGCCGCACAAGTATTAGCTTGCACCAGAGCTTGGGGAATTGCCGACAACGACCCTCGATTAAATCCAAATGGTGGTTCAATAGCTATAGGCCATCCGCTAGGCGTAACCGGAGCTAGAATTGCCTATTCCGCCGCTTTAGAATTGCAACTAACCGGAAAAAGATATGCCTTGATTACAATGTGCATTGGCGTCGGACAAGGCTACGCAGCTATTATAGAACGAGCTTAAAAAAAACTTAGCGAACCTAGCGAAAATTCTTTGCGTGCTTTGCGGTTAAAAAGATAAATTATGAACAAAACACAACATTACATACTCGGAAAATGGACCACCGGAACCGGCGAAGGAATTCCTTCATTCGATGCCGTTACAGGAGAATTTATCGCTTCCACAACAGTAGAAGGATTAGATATTCCTGCCATTTTGCATTACGGAAGAACTAAAGGTGGAGAAAAACTCCGCAAAATGACCTTTCAAGAGCGTGGAAATATGATTAAAAGTTTGGCGATGTATTTAACCAAACGCAAAGAACAATTCTACGAAATCAGTTACCGCACCGGAGCAACCCGAGTAGATTCGTGGATTGATATCGAAGGAGGTTTCGGAAATTTATTTGCCAACGCATCCTTACGAAAATTATTTCCCAACCAACCCTATCACGTAGAAGGAGATCCAATCGACTTGTCCAAAGGTGGTAGATTTATGGCTCATCACATTTTAGTGCCAAAAAAAGGAGTTGCTATTCACATTAATGCTTTCAATTTCCCGATTTGGGGAATGTTAGAAAAATGTGCCGTCAATTGGATGGCCGGAATGCCGGCAGTAGTTTTACCAGCACCGGTAACCGCTTATTTGACCGAAGCAGTCGTACAAGAAATCATCGCCTCAAACATACTTCCCGAAGGAGCTTTACAACTCATCAGCGGAACAACAAAAAATATATTCGATACAGTTGAAAGTCAGGACGTAATTACCTTCACAGGTTCAGCCGCAACAGGTAGATTATTAAAAGCTCATCCGAGAATTATTCAAGAATCTGTTCCGTTTACTATGGAAGCAGATTCTTTAAATGCCTCTATCTTAGGCGAAGATGCAATTCCCGGAACACCCGAATTTGACTTATTCATCAACCAAGCCAGAAGCGAAATTACCGTGAAATGCGGACAAAAATGTACCGCAATCCGTCGAATGATTGTCCCCGAAAAATTAATAGATGACGTTCAAATCGCTCTCGCAAAATCATTAGATAAAGTAACCATCGGCGACCCGAGATTGAAAGAAGTTCGAATGGGAGCTTTAGTAAGCAAAGCCCAAGCCGATGTATTGAAAAACAGAGTAAATGAATTAGCACAAACGGCTTCAATAGTTTACGGAGATTTCGATAAAATAAACATCATCGGTGCCAATGAAAAAGGTGCTTTTGTGAGTCCGATTGTCTTGAGAGAAGACAAACCTTTTCAAAATTTATCGGTTCACGAAACAGAAGCATTCGGACCTGTTTCAACCATAATGCCCTACAAAACGTTGGAAGAAGCAATCGAATTAGCCCAAATGGGTAAAGGTTCGTTAGTGTCATCCATCGTAACCAATTCAGACGAAATTGCCAAAGAATATGTGGTTAATGCCGCTTCTCACCACGGAAGAATATTAGTCCTAAATCGTGAAAACGCTAAACAAAGCACCGGTCACGGTTCGCCATTACCCTTGTTAGTTCACGGCGGACCCGGTCGTGCCGGAGGCGGAGAAGAGATGGGTGGCGTTCGTGGAATCAAACATTATATGCAACGTTGTGCCATTCAAGGTTCGCCAACCACATTAACGGAAATCACCGGAATTTATCAACCGAATTCGGCTTACAAAGAAATTTCGCAACACCCGTTTCAATACCATTGGGAAGATATTCAACCCGGAATGTCGCTCAAAACACATAAACGCACAGTCACCGATACCGACATCATCAATTTTGCCAATTTAACGTGGGATCATTTTTATGCTCACACCGATATCACTTCGTTAGACGGAAGCATTTTTGAAAAACGAACCGCTCACGGTTATTTCATTTTAGCCGCCGCCGCCGGATTATTCGTTTATCCAAACAAAGGACCGGTTGCTGCCAATTACGGGCTCGAAGAATGCCGATTTTTACGACCAATTTACCACAACGATACCATTTATGTTCGCCTAACGTGTAAACAGAAAATTGAACGCGATGTCGCTTCAGCCGGACATCCTAGCGGAATTGTAAAATGGTTTGTGGAGGTTTTTGATGCCGAAAACGAATTGGTTGCCATCGCTACGATTTTAACAATGGTGCAGAAAAAGCAAGAAGTTTTTGTTGAAATGACCGATGAAAAAATTGCAGAATGCCTGAATAAATTAACCGAAGACACCAAACCGCAATGGGGAATTTTAACGCCGCAACACCTTTTGGAACATTTGGAACACGGTTACAGAATTATGTCGGGTGAAATTCAAGATTTCGAAATTGCAACGCCCGAAAAGATTTTGGATAAAGTGCACAATTCATTGTACAATTACGATAAATTCCCAAAAGGAACCGCTTTTCCAACAATGAAAAAAGGAGAATTGGAAGACTTAATCCACCCCGATTTTGCCACCGCCAAACAAAAATTCATCGAAGCCAGAGAAGCCTACAAAACATTTTTCAAAGAAAATCCTGAAGCCGTTCAGAAAAATATGGTTTTCGGAAATTTAAATAAATACGAATCCTATTTACTGGAAAGAAAACATTTGAACCATCATTTTGAACAATTTAATATTTTATAATTGAGAATAAACTTTGCGGTCTTTGCGTAAATCTTCGCGGACTTTGCGGTTAAAAATATAGATAATGAAAGAACCTTACGTAAAATACAACATACAAAATAACATTGCCACCATCGAGTTTTTTCATCCCGAACAAAACTCATTACCAAGTGATGTATTAAAAGATTTAGCCAACACCATCACAGAAGCCGGAAACAACGACGAAGTAAGAGTCATCATCCTCAAAAGTGGCGGCGACCGAACTTTTTGTGCCGGAGCCAGTTTTAAAGAACTAATCGCAATCAACGATGCCGAAACCGGAAAAATATTCTTCTCCGGATTTGCCAATGTCATCAACGCTATGCGAAAATGTCCGAAATTTATCATCGGAAGAATTCAAGGAAAAACAGTAGGTGGCGGAGTCGGAATCGCTTCCGCAACCGATTATTGTATGGCTACAAAATTCGCTTCAATAAAATTAAGTGAACTCAATGTCGGAATTGGACCTTTTGTGGTTTCTCCGGCAATTGAACGTAAAATGGGTGTTTCAGCGATGTCACAAATCGCCATCGATGCCAACACCTTTTACGATGCCAATTGGGCGAGAGAGAAAGGTTTGTATGCTTCCGTTTTTGAAACCATCGAAGAATTAGACGAAGCCGTTCAAAAATTTGCAGAACACCTTTGCACCTATAATCCGGAAGCAATGTTGGAAATGAAAAATATTTTCTGGCGAGGCACCGACGATTGGGATAATCTATTAGCCGAAAGAGCCGCCATCAGCGGACGTTTGGTGTTATCAGATTTCACAAAAGAAACGTTGAAGAAGTTTAAATAAGAAAGCAGAGAAAAGAAACAAGAGAAAAGAGTTTTGAGGATTAAATAGGTCTTTCTTCTTTTTTTTTGCCTCTTTCTTCTAAAAATAAAAAAATGATCTACGAATTCAAAGGGTTCATCCCCGTCATACACGAAAGCAGTTTTATCCATCCGCAAGCAGCAGTCACGGGTAATGTGATTATTGGAAAAAATGTCTATGTCGGTCCTGGAGCAGCAATTCGTGGCGATTGGGGTGAAATCATTATTGAAGATGGTTGCAATGTCCAGGAAAATTGTACCATTCATATGTTTCCGGGTAAGTCAATGATTTTGAAAGAAGGAGCACATATAGGTCACGGAGCCATCATTCACGGAGCCAATATTGGTAGAAATTGTTTGGTAGGAATGAATGCGGTCATTATGGATGATGCCAATGTGGGAGACGAATGTATCGTCGGAGCATTAGCATTTGTAAAAGCAGGAATGCAAATTCCAAATCGCAAAATGGTTGTTGGAAATCCGGCAGTCATCATCAAAGATGTTTCCGATGAAATGATTGATTGGAAAACCAAAGGAACAGCATTGTATCAACAATTGCCGTCAGAATGTTACGAATCATTGAAAGAAGTTGAGCCATTGCGTGAAATACCGGAGAATCGTCCAACGCAGGAAAAAATATACGATATTTTTAAAAAATAAAAATTCGTAGAGACGTTGCACTGCAACGTCTGTACATATAAAAATGCCAATATGCCAATAATTGAATTCAAAATGCCCAAAATGGGCGAAAGCATATCAGAAGCCACCATCATTAATTGGACAAAAAACGTTGGTGATTATATCGAAGCGGAAGAAACCTTGCTGGAAGTCGCCACCGATAAAGTGGACAGCGAAGTACCATCACCAGTTTCGGGAACAATCACCGAAATTCGTTTTCAAAAAGATGTTGTCGTAGAAGTTGGAACTGTTTTGGCGTTGATTGATTCCAATGGGAAGCAAGAGCCAAGAAGCAAGAGCCAAGAAATTATTACTGCTAATGTTGAATCTCAACCAGAAGTAACCAAACCCTCTAATATTGAATTTAAACAAGTAAGAACCAATCCAGATGCTTTTCTTTCTCCTTTAATCATCAGTATTGCTCAGAAAGAAAATCTTTCCGTAGAAGAAGTTCAAAGTATTCCCGGCTCAGGTTTGGATGGAAGAATTCAAAAAAGTGATGTTTTCAACTATTTAAAAAACAGAAAATACCCGCTACAGTCAAAACCGATATCAGAGAACCGACAACCGACAACCTTTCCTAAACCTAAAATCAATTTTATAGAAGGAAAAGACCGAATTGTGGAAATGGATCGTATGCGGAAAATGATTGCCGATCATATGGTTTATTCCAAGCAAACTTCGCCACACGTAACCTCTTATTTGGAAGCTGATGTGACAAATTTGGTGAATTGGCGAAATGAAAATAAAGATAAATTTCAGCAGAAATACGGCGAAAAACTAACATTTACACCCATATTTATTGATGCGGTGGCAAAAGCGATTCAAGATTTTCCATTAATTAATGTGTCAGTCGATGAAGATAAAATCATTGTACATAAAGACATCAATATCGGAATGGCAACAGCTTTACCAACCGGAAATTTAATTGTTTCAGTAGTCAAAAAAGCGAATGAAAAAGATATCGTTTCAATTGCTAAGGAAGTAAATCAGTTAGCACAAAATGCTCGAAATAATAAACTTAAACCCGAAGATATTCAAGGAAGTACATTCACTATTTCCAACGTTGGAACGTTTGGAAGCCTAATGGGAACACCTATCATCAATCAACCGGAAGTCGCCATTTTAGCCTTGGGGATCATCAAAAAAAGACCTGAAGTTATTACAACAGAAAAAGGAGACGAAATCGCCATCAGAAGTATGATGTTTTTATCCTTATCCTTTGATCATAGAGTAGTGGATGGATTTTTAGGAGGATCATTCTTAAAAAGAGTGGGGGATAATTTGGAACAATTTAGTACGAATATAAAAATATAATTTCTCTATTCTGTAAAAGAATTGAGAGCAAACATAAACCCAATGCAAGAAGTAATGACAGAAATTAAAGTAAAAAAAGCAGCACATTCAACAGTCGGAGAAGTTGATTTAAACAACATCGTGATGGGAAAAAAATTCACAGATCATATGTTTGTTTGCGATTATCAAGACGGCGAGTGGAAAAATCCGCGAATTGAACCGTTACAACTCATTCCAACTCACCCAGCCGCTATGGCTTTGCACTATGGTCAAGCGATTTTTGAAGGAATGAAAGCCACGTTGGGAAAAGAAGGAACGCCTTTATTATTCCGTCCTTATGAAAATGCAAAACGTTTAAATTTCAGTGCCAACCGAATGGGAATGCCTTCTTTTCCGGAGGAACTATTTGTAGAAGCTTTGAAACAATTCACCGCTTTGGAAAAACAATGGATTCCAACCAAAGAAGGAAGTGCTTTGTACTTACGGCCGTTTATGTATGCCGACGAAGCATTCATCGGAATGCGTGCCGCAACCAGTTTTAAATTTATGGTGATTGCCTCTCCAGCCGGACCATTTTTCAGCAGAAAAATTAAATTATATGCCGAGAAGAAATACGTTCGTGCCGTGAATGGTGGAACAGGAGAAGCCAAAGCAGCCGGAAATTATGCAGCCGCTATTCGTCCCACAGAATACGCCAAAGCAAAATCATATGATCAAGTATTGTGGCTAGATGCTCACGATTTTGAGTACATCCAAGAAGTTGGAACCATGAATATCTTCTTTAAAATTGACGGTAAATTTATCACCCCAGATTTGAGTGGTTCTATTTTATCAGGAATTACTCGAATGAGTGTAATTGATTTGTTGCGTTCCAAAGGCTTTGAAGTAATCGAAAAACCAATCAAAATTTCCGAAATCATCGAAGCATCCAAAAACGGAACTTTAGAAGAAGCGTTCGGAACCGGTACAGCCGTTGGAATTGCGATGATTGAAGAAATTGGCAACAATGATTTTACAATTAAATTCCCTGAAAATAATCCGGTTTCGGTTATGGTAAATGATACACTAAACGCTATAAAACTTCAAAAAGAAGAAGACCAATTCGGTTGGATTGTTGAAGCGAAGTAATAAACCTAAACCTTTCAGGTTTAAAAAAGATTAAAATGTTAGAAAAAAATATCCTGAAAAAAGCCTTTTCAACAATGGCAACCGCCAAAACGATGGCTGAATTGTATGAAGATAATTTCAAAATTGTTTCCAAATACGTTCACGCCACTTCACGCGGTCACGAAGCCATTCAAATTGCGATGGCGATGCACTTATTGCCACAAGATTATGCTTTCCCATATTACCGTGACGATGCAATGTTACTCGGAATTGGGATGCAACCTTATGATTTAATGTTGCAACTAATGGCCAAAAAAGATGACCCGTTTTCAGGAGGTCGAACCTATTATTGTCACCCCAGTATAAAAGATGTTGATAAGCCGAAAATTCCTCATCAATCTTCTGCAACCGGAATGCAAGCCATTCCTGCGACCGGAGCTGCAATGGGTTTTTGGTATAAAGAAAATACAGGAATTCAAGATGACAATGAACTAAAACCAATTGTCGTTTGTTCTCTCGGCGATGCTTCCGTAACCGAAGGCGAAATTGCCGAAGCCTTTCAAATGGCAGCGTTAAAACAATTACCTATTTTATATTTAGTCCAAGATAATGGCTGGGATATTTCGGCAAACGCTGCAGAAACCCGAGCTCAAAATGCCTTTGAATACGCCAAAGGTTTTCACGGAATCGAAGCCATTTCGATAGACGGAGCAAACTTCACCGAAAGTTATTTGGCTCTTGAAAAAGTGGTCAAAACCATTCGTGAAGAACGTCGTCCGTTTTTGGTTCACGCCAAAGTTCCGTTGTTAAATCACCATACTTCCGGCGTTCGGATGGAGTGGTACCGAGACGATTTGGAAGAAGCAAAATCCCGTGATCCATATCCGGTTTTGATTCAACAACTCCTCGATGCCGGATTTTCAAAAGAGGAAATTCAAGAAATTGAGCAATCGGTTAAAACACTTGTTCAACAAGATTTTGATAAAGCCCAACAAGCTGAAGATCCACAACCCGAAGATTTATTCACACACGATTTTGCACCAACTCCCGTAATAGAGGAAGTAGGCGAGCGAAATCCATCCCGCGAGGAAAAAGTCGTGATGGTCGATTGTGCCTTATTTGCCGTTGAAGAATTAATGAAAAAGCATTCTGAATGTTTGTTGTACGGACAAGATGTGGGCGGACGTTTAGGCGGCGTTTTCCGTGAAGCAGCCACTTTAGCACAGAAATTTGGCGATGAACGTGTTTTTAACACCCCGATTCAAGAAGCATTTATCGTCGGTTCAACGGTCGGAATGTCAGCCGTTGGGTTAAAACCGATTGTTGAGGTGCAATTCGCCGATTATATTTGGCCGGGCTTGAATCAGTTGTTCACCGAAGTCAGCCGTTCCTGTTATTTATCTAACGGAAAATGGCCTGTGAGTATGATTTTGCGTGTGCCAATTGGTGCCTACGGAAGTGGCGGACCGTATCATTCGTCTTCGGTAGAAAGTGTGTTAACCAACATTCGCGGAATCAAAATCGCCTACCCAAGCAACGGTGCCGATTTAAAAGGGTTGATGAAAGCCGCTTATTACGACCCGAATCCGGTTGTGATTTTGGAGCACAAAGGATTGTATTGGAGCAAAGTCAAAGGAACCGATTTCGCCCGCGTAAACGAACCAAGCGAAGATTATATGTTACCATTCGGAAAAGCCAATATCGTTCAAGAAATTTGGGAACAAGAAACGGCTGAAACCATGACGATTATAACTTATGGAATGGGCGTTCACTGGGCTTTAAATGCTTCATCAAACATCAAAAATCAAGTAGAAATCATCGATTTGCGGACGTTGTATCCGTTAGATGAAGAAGCCATTTTCAAATCCGTTAAAAAAGCCAAAAAGTGTTTGATTGTCACCGAAGAACCCACCAATAATTCGTTTGCACGCAGCCTAGCCGGACTCATTCAGGAAAATTGTTTCAAACACCTCGATGCACCCGTAATGGTCATCGGATCCGAAAATATGCCAGCGATTCCGTTAAATAGCACGTTAGAATTTACGATGATTCCAAATGTGGATAAGGTTCGTGCTAAGATGGAGGAGTTGTTGAATTATTAGTTTTCAGTCGCAGTCGCAGTCGCAGTCTCAGTCACAGCTTTCAGTCGCACTCGCAGTGTTCAGTTGCAGTTTTTAGTCGCAGTTTTCCACAATCTTGTCATTCCGATTTCTATGATAAAACCAAATTTTTTTGATAAGGAATTTGGTTTTTAATTACTGCAAAAACCCTATGTATTATTTTGTTTCTAACTGCATTTATAACGCTCATTTTATTTTTACCTTCTTCTACTTTTCGAAGATAATAATTTCTTAAGTCATTATCATTCCTAATAGCACTCATCGCTCCTAGATGCAAGACACTTTTAACTGTTTTATCAGCAAGCCTTGACACTCCGGATCTTCGCTTTATTGATGTGCCTGACTGAAAATCAAAAGGAACAACTCCGCTATAACAGGCCATTTTCCTTGGATCTGTTATAGTTGTAAACCCTTCCGTTTTTGCCAAAATAATCCACGAGAGCACTTTACCTACACCAGGAACAGACTTCATCAATTGATAATTATTTTTTAAATCTGATTCACTAGAGATAACTTCTTCTATACTTTTTTCTATGTTTTTAATTTGAATATCAATACTCTTAACAAGTTGCAAATTTAATTTCAGCAATTCCTTGTCCATATTAATTCCTTTCATCAGTTTGTAGTCATCCTGCTGGCTCGTCAATTGTTTTCTCATTTTTATTCTTGCTGCTCTTTCTGTAAGCAGTACTTTAATTTTTCTGATTGTCAAGGATGAAGGTTTCCATGGTGTAATTTCTTGATGGTTCTTCTCGATAAAATTACAAATTCGAAGTGCATCAACCTTGTCATTTTTTCCTCTTGTAAGGCCCATACTCTTCTTTAAGTGTAAGGGTGATATGATATAAACTTTAAAGTTGTGAGATTCCAAGACCTGCAACAAATTCCAATTATATTTACCCGTATTTTCCATAGCTACAATAGGATAGCTAGTAGAATAAATTTTAAAAAAACGCTTAATACTCTGTACTTTGTTTTCAATAGTAAAATAGGAAACTTTTTCATCTTTGATACAAATGTCTAAAGTCTTCTTACTGATGTCAATGCCAATAATAATGTTTTTCATAACTTTGCTTTTAACGTTAAACAAGTGATTTGAGAAATTCATCATAAGCTCAACTCCTTAATAATGGGTCTGGTTCCCTAATTTCTATTTGAGTCTTTGATGAAAAGGGAAGCTAAAGTCTTAATCGAAATATGAGTAATTAACTCTGACGCAGGAATAGTGTACTTTTGCTTCCTTTCTCAATCATAAATTTATTGATTTTTTCTAAAAACAAATCTAAAGGACGCAGGAGGAATCTCATTATGTTAAGCTTTCAATTTTTCAATTTGAACTGAATATCTGCTTACTGAAAACTGCGACTGAAGACTTTTTTCAGAAGCTATTCCGGCTTTCCACTCCAAGTTTTTTTGAAAAACAAAAGTTTTGAAAACCTTTCCAAGAGCTTCCTCTGGTCGCTTTGTAAAGCCAACAAAACTAATTTGTTTTTTCAAAAAAAGCTTTCCGTTTCAATCCGGGCTAGGGGATTGGGTTTTGAAAGGACTTTTGATTTATATCCTGCAAGGTTTTTAGAATATTGTAGGTGTTTATTTCACTAAATCAATCCATTCCCATCCTGCTTTTTCAAATTTTTCTCTATCATCTTTTACATTTTCCTTCAAAACCGCAAAACATAATAAATGTGTCGGACGAGAAAAACCAACATACATCATTTTTAATGCTTCTTTTCCAAATGCGTCTTTTTCACCAGCATTTTTTCCATTATTCTTTTCTCCTACAATAAAATTATGTTCGTTATTTGTTAGAACATTTATTATTTGAGCCTTTTGGGACTCATAATTATTTTTAAAAGTTTCAATGTACATTGTGGCACAATGTGTTTGTCCTTTTACAGAATGAATAGTTGCTATATCTATACTAATTTCTTCTTCTTCTTTAATTATTTCTTTTACTGGTTTTACTTCCTTTTCAAAATTTAAAATAAATAATTGCGTAGATGGTTGTAAACTATCATTTAATCCAAACCATTCTTTGAATTCTGTGTTTATAAATTCTTTTATCGAATTAAAAACAGCTTCATAATTTTTCTTTGTAACTAGATCTAAACACCATTTAAATAATTTTTCTTTAAATACCTCGTAAGCCAAAGGGTGTTTTTCTTCCAATTGTAATCTTTGAATATGTTTTATCATTTCACTTTTAGAATATCTTCTTTCAACTTCTTTGCCTCTTACTATTGTAGGATACTTTTCATTTTCTAAAAGCAATATATGAATCAAAGCATTAAGAATAGATTTTCTAACAGATACAAGTGTTGTTTTATTCTCATCAAATAATTGTATGTGTTTACTCAAAGTAGAAAAATCTTCTTTTTTTGCTTTTGATTCTTTGGAATATTCAGGAAAAACATCTTGCAAACGAATATTCTTATTATCTTCTTTAATCTCGTCCCAAACTGCTGACCAACCAATTATTTTGAAACCGTCTTCTTTATTTTTTTTACAATTATGTAAATTATGTTCAATTATTAATTCTTTAAATTTACCTTTCAATAAATGTTTTGTTTCGTGGCTAAAAACTATTAAATGTGGTTTTATCCCTTCTTCTCCTTTACTTTCAACAATAAATTTTGGAATTCCATCATCATCTTTCTTAGAATCTAAAATAAATCTATTAACTAAGTTAGAGTTAAGTTTTGTTAAGCGATTTGAACCTTTAAGAAAAAGAGGTTTTCTTTCTTTCCAATCACATTCAACTTTTACTTTTTTAGAGGTAGAATTATATATCGCTTGATTTGGATCTCCTATCCTTTGAATAATTGTTTTAGAGTTTACATCGTGAAAGATATTTTCAATAATATCTATTTGATATTTTTCTAAATCTTGCATTTCGTCAACAAATACATATTTGAAACGATTTTGAAGAATGGATTTAATCAATGGGAAATTAATTCTATACCAATTCGCCAAATTAAATGAATCCTTGTAGTTTAAAATTCCATTTTCTAATAGTGATTCTTTCCATTTTTCTATCTCTAAGTAATAATTTACACTTTTTCCATTAATAGAGTAAACAGTTTTTTGATTATATAAAATTTTTCTTTCTATTATATCAAATTCAAAATACTTCAAAAAATCTTTAATGTTTTCACATCCCTCAGTAAACTCTATATTTTTTTTAGAAATATTTACAACTCCATAAAGTTTATTTATTAAGTTTTTTGTTCTGTCTTTTTCCATTTTAATGAAAAATAAAATTTTAACGCCTCTTTTTCAAATACTTCTTTATCATTTTTTGATATATAAGAACCGTATTTTTCAAAACAAGCTTGACTAGCTAAATATTTATTTACAAAACTTTGAATCGTTCCAACAAAATTGGGATATTCGAAAAGATGTGGGCAATTTTTCTTGAGTTTCTTTTCTATTTCATCTACTGCATTATTTGTATGAGCCAAAACTAAAATACCAGAGCCATCACTAAAAGGCATTTGTTTAGATAAACAATACAATTTTGCCATCAAAGCAGTAGTTTTTCCGCTACCTGGAACTGCTAATAAATCACAAGTATCAAGGTTTGTGATAAATTCAATTCTTTCGCGGTCAAAAATATTTCCTCCAATTAACAGTTTTGCAGCTTCTGTTATATGTTCAGGACTAATTTTCATAACTGCAAGCGTGTTTTATAGCATCAACTAAATATTTAATGTGTATGTCTTTTTCGTCAATTACTAAAGTTGTTGATTTTTCTATTTTTTCGGCTAAATCAGTTGCGATTTTCACTTTTTCTAAATTTGTAGTTTTTTCTTTTTTTAGCATAGGGATAAAATCATCAAATGAACTCTTGAAAATAGTTGGGTGAACATTTTTTAATGACTCTTTAAAAAGGGCTGACAAATTAGCAGAATTATAAAGACACCATTCCAAAGTCCATTGTTCTGCTAATTCTAATTTAATATTGGTTGATTTATAATCCTCTTTTTGTTTTTTTAAATTATCATATTTTGTTTTAGCTTTTCCTTCTAATTTATCAAAAGCTATAAAGCTCCCATCTTTTTCGGGTCTGTTGTCTAAATCTGTAACAATACTCACAGGGATTTTCATTTTTTCTTCTTTATCTTCCCGTAAAAATATTTTTGCAAAATGTAAATAGGCAATTGATGCAACATTTACAATGGAAACTTCTTTTTCAGTTAATTCATAACCTATCTTTCTTGCTATAGCAGGAATTAATATTTCTTCTGACCAACCCTCAACAATGATTACCCCTTTCGCAAAAAATAGATTTGATTTTGTAACATCTAAAAAACGTTCCAAATAAACATAGTCTTTTGAATCTAATTTAGTTTTACCTTCTCCCATTGGAAAAACTTTATTGTCTTTACAAATTATTAAGGATTTTAGAGAAACTTTTGAAGCAATGTTAGGGCTATGTGTTGTCAAAATATATTGAATGGTTTCTTCTCCTTCTTTTTCTTTCAATGCATCAATAATTTTCATTTGAGCTTGAGGATGAAGATGTGCTTCTAATTCTTCTATCATACACAATCTTAAACCATCCCAATTTTCTTTTTTCAAATGGAGCAATTCAGCCGACATATAAAGTCGATTCATTGTTCCTAATCCTAAATTCGTTTCTTTTTCAATACCTAATGAAATTTTTTCAAGAATATTTTTTATTTCTGCTTTTCCAAGTGAAAAAATAGATTCATATTTATTATCAATAAATTTCTTTAGAAACTCATCTATTTTATCTTTTATTTCTTCCTTATTACTTTTTGATAAATCATCCGTTGCTTTATCATCTTTAAACCAGTTTTCAATTTCTTCATTAATTTTTTTAAATTTTTCTACAAAAATGTGTTCTTCATTATTCTTGCCTTTTTTAAACAATTTATGTTCTTGAAGTATTTGTGATAACCGAGAATTCTTTTTTGAAGTTAAATCTGAATTTGCATCTCTTAAAGCTTTTAGATAAGTACATTTTAAATAATCTCTAGCTTCTGCATTAAGTGGATAGCCAATGTCGTCCATTCCTGCTTTAATATCAGTCGGTAAAACTTTTCCATCTTTGTCTTTACTTACATCATAAATCAAACGTAAAACAGGAATATCAATTCCATTTTCTTTTGCCCAACCAAGCCATTCGATAAAATTTTTGGCTTCATTATCTTTTAAATCTTTAAACTCAATTTCAATCCGTAAACGATTTTCATTAAAGTAAAAATCTTCGTTTTCTACTTTAATCCATTCGTAGGCGTGAGTTTTGAGAGCTAACTTAATAGCATCTAAAATGGCACTTTTGCCGGAATCGTTTTCACCTATTAATACATTCAAACCTTTCGTGAAAGGGACAATTAAATCAGGATTGTTTAAATCAAATGATTCATTTGATCCATACTTTCTAAAATTCCAAAGTTTAAGTTCTGATATGTACATTTGTTTTTTGATTTTCAATAATTTGCTAATTTAACATTTCAAAAAGTTATTTTCAATTTTACTTATTAACACTTTTCTGTAAAACTATAAACTAAAAATGCAAAAATTTTACGGAAATCCGTAATTTGAAGAAGTTTTTTTAAAAAATAAATCCTACAAGGTTCTAAAAACCTTGCAGGATAAAAAATGATAGCAAATTTTAAATTTTTTGCTTAATTAATTTCATTACTAATTTCTGTAAAGCTCCTGAAATTATTTAGAGTAAAGCAAACTCTTCCTCTAACGATACTCGGGTTAATTTTAATTCTTTTTGCAAAAGCAATGATGGCTTCATCGGTATTGTTTTGATCTAAGTTCTTTTTAAACTCGTTCCAATCTTCATCTTTAATTAAGCTATTTTCAGCAAAATGGTTGGCTTGCTTTTCTTCAAGAGAATTTCGGTATTCTTCTTTTTCGTTTTTTAAATCCAAATCAATAAACTCTGCTTGATTGTTGTTGATTAAGTGCTCGTAAATGTGTCCTAATTCGTGAAATAAAGTAAAGGCAAAATTATCCATTCGGTTGTGTCTTAACGTCATTCCAATCGCAGGATTTCCATTACTCCAAAACGAAACACCATCAACAGGCGTTTTTTCTCCTTTGGTTTGATAGACTAATTTAATTCCGTTTTCGTGTAATACGTTTTGAACGGTAGGTAATACATTTTTATTTTCGAAAAGTACATTTCTCAATTTTTCAATTAACAGTTCTTTGTTTTCATTATCAAATGGCATAACCTTTAATTGCGAAGCTTTGTATTGCACTAATTTTACCCAACCCATAATATTGACTACATCGGTTTTAAGCGTGTTTGATTTCTTAAATCGAGCATAATTATGTTGTACACTTAGGATGGCCAATTGGTCTAAATTATCAACATTGTAGATTTCTTTTACTTTGTTAATGTCTAATAAAGGGTTTCCGGTAATAATCTGTTCTTTCTTGAAAAAAGAAACAGGAATGAATTCTTTGGTAACATTCCAAATTTCTATTGCTTCAAGTTGTTCTTTATTTTTAGCTTCAATTCGAGCTTTGTCTAAGTCATAATTTTTTTGGGCTTCCATCCAAAAATCGGCATCGATACCTAATGCTTTTTCTAACAATAAGGCTAAATCTGCATTGATATTTCTTTTTCCTTTTATTATTTCGTTAAGTTGGCTGCGTTTTAAATCTATCAGTTTTGCAAAGTCAATTTGATTGTAACCGTTTGCTTCTATTTCGTCTGCAAGCATCAAACCGGGGTGTGTTGCATAAGCCGGAACAAGGTTTTTTATTGTCGTCATTTTGTTTGTTAGTTTTCGTAATGTTTGCTTAAATCTTCTATTTCTAATACATCAATTTCAAGACCATCTTCTCCAGAAGCAACTTCTTTAAAAAGAATACGGTATTGTTTGTTTACATAAACAGCACTTACACCATTTAGGTTACCAATTTTCTTTTCATAATGTAAACTTTTAAGTTGATACAATTGTTCAATACGAGTGACGGATTTTAACGTATTAATTGTTTTGACATACTGTTTTACTAATTGCGGATTAGATTTGTATTCTTTATAGGGTTTGGTGTTTCCGGTATAAAGATCAGATAAGTATTCTTTTTGAAATTTTATCTCCATAATTGTTTGGCAAAGATATATAAATTAAATTAAATGTTCACAAAAAAGTGAACAAAACGATAATATTGATTATTTCATCTTGCTAAATTAGATTTTTTCACAACCTAAATCAACTTTACTTATTAACACTTTTCTGTAAAACTATAAACTAAAAATGCAAAAATTTTACGGAAATCCGTAATTTGAGGAAGTTTTTAAAAATAAATTAAAAACCTTACAGCATAAAAAAACCGAAGCATATCTACTCCGGTTCTATCTTCACTGCGACTAAAAACTCCAAACTATCAACTCCCTACTTTTTCTTAGGAGGATATTGAGCTAAAATCTTAGCCACAAATTCATTCACGCGTTCGTCTTTTTTATCTACGTTTCTGGTGAGAACACCAACGCCTTCGCCTTGCCAAATTAATTCTTTTTTCTTGTTGTCAATTAAATCAATGAACAAGGTGCCTTCGGTATGTCTTGAAACGCTGGTATTGTTCATACCCATCATCCAAGGATTCCAACCCCATCCCCAACCATAACCCCATCCGGCGTTGAATTGGTTTACGTCAACTTGTTCACGTTCTTTCGTGAAAATATTCACCAACAAATCAGGCGATTCACTTTTGGTAAAACCTTTGGCAGCCATTTGTTCGTCAATAGCACGAAGGATTCTTTTCTTATCTAAATCGGAAATCTCGACTTTGTCAATTCCGCTTTTTTGAAATGCATACGTTTTATACTGATTAAAATCAGCATTTTTATCGTAATCAGAATATACTCTTACTGAACTGCACGAAGCAAGCGTAAAGAGTAGAAGTAGGGGTAAAAATTTGAGTGTTTTCATAGTACTTTTTTGTTTCAAGTTTCAAGTTTCAGGTTTCAAGTCTTGTAGGTTAACTTGAAACCTGAAACTTGAAACAATTTATAATAAATCATCATCTACTAAATTAGGGATGGTAACTTTCAATAAAGGTTGCGTCTCCATCGCTCTTTTAATTGCAAAAATAGCTCCTTCGTTGCGGGCCCAATTTCTTCGGGCGATTCCATTATTTACATCCCAAAACAACATCGATTTTAATCGTCTGTCGCTATCTTCTGTACCATCAAGAACCATACCAAAACCTCCGTTAATTACTTCGCCCCAGCCAACTCCGCCGCCGTTATGTATTGATACCCAAGTTGCTCCACGAAAACTGTCGCCAATCACGTTGTGAATCGCCATATCTGCTGTAAAACTCGAACCATCATAAATATTGGACGTTTCTCGATAAGGTGAATCGGTTCCGGAAACATCGTGGTGATCTCTTCCTAAAATGACATAACCAATTTCGTTTTCAGCAATGGCTTTGTTGAATGCTTCGGCGATTTTCATTCTGCCTTCTGCATCGGCATATAAAATTCGGGCTTGCGAACCCACGACTAATTTATTTTTCTGAGCTTCTTTAATCCACTTAATGTTATCCTGCATTTGCTGTTGGATTTCGATTGGAGCGGTTTTGGCCATTTCTTCTAAAACATCACACGCAATTTGATCGGTTTTAGCTAAATCTTCCGGTTTTCCGCTGGCACAAACCCATCGGAACGGACCAAATCCGTAATCAAAACACATTGGTCCCATAATGTCTTGCACATAACTTGGGTATTTAAAACGAATGCCGTCTTCTGCCATTACATCGGCACCGGCACGAGAAGCTTCCAATAAAAAGGCATTTCCGTAATCAAAGAAATACGTTCCTTTCGCTGTGTGTTTGTTGATAGCTGCAGCGTGACGAACCAATGTTTCTTTCACTTTCGTTTTAAAAAGTTCGGGATTATTTGCCATTAATTCATTCGATTCTTCAAACGAAATTCCAACCGGATAATAACCTCCCGCCCACGGATTATGCAACGAAGTCTGATCTGAACCTAAATCAATATGAATATTTTCTGAATCAAATCGCTCCCAAACATCTACTATATTTCCAAGATAAGCAATCGAAACCACTTCTTTTTCAGCTTGAGCTTTTTGAACACGAATCACTAAATCATCTACATTTTCAATCACTTCATTAATCCAACCTTGTGAGTGACGAATGTGTGTTATTTTCGGATTAACTTCGGCACAAATGGTGATGCAACCGGCAATATTTCCGGCTTTTGGTTGAGCACCACTCATTCCGCCCAAACCTGAAGTGACAAAGATCGATCCTTCCGGATTTTTTTTAATTTTTCTAAAACCGTTCAAAACCGTAATAGTTGTGCCGTGAACGATTCCTTGTGGACCAATGTACATATAACTTCCGGCCGTCATTTGACCATATTGCGAAACGCCTAATGCATTCATTTTTTCCCAATCATCCGGTTTGGAATAATTTGGAATTACCATTCCATTTGTTACGACAACTCTTGGAGCATCTTTGTGGGATGGAAATAAACCCATCGGATGACCCGAATACATCACTAACGTTTGTTCATCGGTCATTTCAGAAAGGTATTTCATCGTTAGTCGATATTGTGCCCAGTTTTGAAAAACAGCACCATTTCCGCCGTACGTAATCAACTCGTGCGGATGTTGAGCCACAGCATAATCCAAATTATTTTGAATCATCAACATTATGGCTTTTGCCTGTTCGCTTTTGCCGGGATATTCTGAAATTGGTCGTGCATACATTCGATAATCAGGACGAAGACGATACATGTAAATTCGTCCGTATTTTTCTAATTCTTCTTTGAATTCGGGTAGGAGAGTCGCGTGTTGATTTGGTTCAAAATAACGTAACGCATTGCGAAGAGCTAACTTTTTTTCTTCCTCCGAAAGAATTTCTTTTCGTTTTGGAGCGTGATTTATGTCAATTTCATATGGTTTTGGAGAAGGTAATTCGTTTGGAATTCCTTCTGTAATTTGCTCTTTGAATGATTTGGTTTGTATTGCTTGCATTAGATTGTTGGATTATTCGATTGTTAGATAGTTAGATTTTTTTGATTATTGGATTTGACTAATTACTATTCACTAATTACTTTTTTACCCTTCCGGTTTTTTTATCGAATCCATACGGACAATGTCGGCATCCGCTTTTGCAGCAATGCCCTCTTTTTAAATGATATTTTTCAGTAAAACACTTATAACCTTCGGGCGTGTAATAGAAATCTTCGCCCTCGATTAATTTATTTTCAGAATTTGGTGTATTCATAACTACAAAATTAGCAACTTTGCAACAAATGTTTGTATTAGTTTTTAAATATTTAACCCCAAAAGGTTTTCGAGGACTTACTTTGTATCCGTTTGTGTTTTTAAAATACAAATCGGACAAAGAAAATGTAGTTTTGTTAAACCACGAACGCATTCATATTAGGCAACAAATTGAGCTGTTAGTTATTCCTTTTTTGGTTTGGTATATAGTTGAATATTTAGTTCGGTTAATTCAATTTAAAGATAGAAATTTGGCATACCGTAATATTTCTTTTGAACGTGAAGCTTATCAAAACGAAAAAGACCTTCACTATTTAAAGCAAAGGTCTTTTTGGAGTTTTCTCAATTATCTTTAATAAATTACTTTTTCGATGGAAGTTGTTCCGTTTTGTAATTTTATTTTCAATAATAAATTAGAATTGTTTTTCTGCAAATTAGTTAAAACCAATTGATTTGCATTGACATTGTTGTATTCAGCTAATTTTTGCCCCAATACATTATAAACCAAAATGGATTCCATTAATTCGATGGTTGAATGTACGGTGACATTTTCATTAGAAGTTACTCTGACAATATTTTCAAAAGAAAAATCAGGATTACCTAATGTTTCATTTTGATAAATAACTTCAAAACGATTGTTGTATGTTCCTTGTTCCGATGTAAATGAATATGGATTTTCTTTGATGTCGTGAATGGAATTCAATAAGTTATCTTTTAAATAAATGGCTTGATTTTCAAATAAACCATCAATGGCCGCTAAAGCAATCGTGTGTTGACCACTATTAGGAATATGAACGCCAATCGGAACGATATCATTCACATCAAAAGGCAAACTTCTTCCTTGAATGGTTAGTTTTTCTTCATTCAACAACGAATAAATAATCATATTTCCGGCAACAGCTGTATTTGCATCAAAGAAACTATCTCTTCCCATGCTTGCATTTTCTATGTAGCCAACTAAAGTTCGGTCGTTTAGTCCATCAGAATTAATGATGTCAAACCACATTCTATGTCTTTCTAAATCGGTTAAACTGGTTTCTGTTTCAATGTCGTTGGAGTATCGATAGAATAAGCTGTTGTCGTACCCTGAATTTCTTAAACCATTATTAAACGTCACAACATCTGAAGCGGGAGGACCATCAATCATTTGAACAAAGAAACCTTGACCGGCACCAATGAATAAATCTGAACCGGCAGCGGGACAACAAGATGCACCTGTAAAGTTGTAAATAAAATAATCATTAGGCGTGTAATTATAAGCATAGGTATCATAAAAAGGACTTGTTATGGCGGCTGGTAACGTTCCGTGTGTCCACAATCGCACATTTCCTTCAATTTTGGTGTTGTTATTAAACAAAAATTGACTTGCTCTAATCGCAGAAGGATAGGGATTTCCAATTAAATTGTAATTATCACTTAGGTTCGTTATTTCTGTTCCATTAATTCCATAATGAGTAGCCGTGTTTGTGTCGCTACCTCTTGTAATTGGGGTTGTGATTGGTCCGTTATTTGGAACTCCAATGAAGCTTCCATTGAGGGTTGTTGGCGTATTTCCAAAACTATTTGGGCCACGCATGATATAACCCACGGCGGGTTGCATTGTGCTTCCGGCTGCTCCAACCCAATAGCCTTGACCACCGTTTGGATTTGCAAGTGTTGTATTCCAAGTGAATATTGGACCCGGAGCAATTGGAGCGGGGATATTACTTACATTGAATCCGGCAACAGGAGAAGACCAATAGACATAATCTAATCTTCGGATGTCGGTGTCTCTTCGGTAAATGATATTTCCGATGTTAGTTGTATTATTAATTTGAACCAAACTTGAGTTGTCATGAATATCGAAAGTTCCGTTAGCTTGCACATTTACCCAATCCGTTACAGTTATGCTATTGTTTGAATTAACGGTTAATGTGGCATCGTCTAAAATACGTAGAGTTCCTGCTAAACCATTGTAATTTGTTCCTGAAATTATTGGGTCATTTGGTGTAATCGGAATTAAAACACAGTCAGAACTATTTGGTATTCCTATAGGAGTCCAGTTGTTGTTTTTGTTCCAATCTGAATCAATTGAACCATTCCAAGTTTTATCTCCGATAACGGTTACAATTGTTTCGTCGGTTTCTGTAATTGTAGTTCCGCTACATAGCGTATAAGTAACACGGGCCGTATAGGTGGTGGTTACGGTGGGACAAACTTCGATAACATCTGTAGTTCCTAACATTGGGCCGCTTGTGCCTGAACCTTCAAACCATTGCAATGAAGTGATTGATGGTCCAGAAGGAACAAATCGCCAAGCTTCATTTGTAGTTGTCCAGTTTGGACTTAAGCCATTTCTACCGGGTGCAACAACTGCTTGTGTAGCAGTTGAATTTTGAATACCTACAATTGCATTTCCGTAATTCCAAGCATCACTATAAAAAAAATCGTACGAATCTAAATTTTTTTCTTCAATATAAACTTCTATAATGTTTGTGTCTTCATAAAGAACTATCATACCAGTATAAAAAATGCTGTTGTCATTGTACATTGGCACATTACTCCATCCAGCAACTAAAGCTCTACAACCAGTGTTTAATGTAATTAATTCCCAGCCAACTTCTCCACCAATACTTGGGTCGATATCATGATAAACTCCGTAAATAGTATTTGCAAATAAAGCCCCAGCAGTACTAGGTAAATTGTCATTAAATTCATATCCCGAAGCACCACCCGCCGCCGCCGTATTAAAGCTAATCATACCATTGGAGCCCATAATACATGAATTGTATGTGTTTCCATAAAAACAGAAATTAAATGGTAGATTAATAACAGGTGACCAGATATCATCCACATTAACACTTACCGGATTTTGTAAACAATTAAATTGATAGGGTATGTTATAATCAATCGATTCAACTGTATAAGAAGTTGTATTCCCTAGTTGCAAATAGGTTGCTTCTAATTCAACACAAGTGGAAACCGAGTTACAATCCATTGGAATAGGATCTGCACCATCTAATCCTAAACCGCCTGAAAGTACTGATGGACATCCTAAAGTTGTTGTGCCTGTTCCACCGCCGGGTGAACACGGGGTTGTGCAACTTCTGGAAATGGTGAATGTGCCTGTTATTGTGCTGGTCGAGGAGTAATGAGCAATGTAGACATAATAGGTTGTTCCGTTTACTGTGGGAAATGTAGTGGTTTCTGTATCGTAACTCAAGGCATCGTCATTACAGGAAAGATTTGTAAATGAGCCACAACTGCCACTGACAATTGCCATTTTATGGTCAAAATCTGCATATGAACTTATAGTTGTATTTGCCCCATCGCCAACAAATGAGTACCAAACCCCATAGTTGGACATGGTGCAACCAGAAACATTGGCAATATTTGTAGTGCCAACAGTTGTTCCTGAAAGATTGGATGTGCCACATGGAAGTGATGTTGCATTAGAACATAAGTCATTTACCGGACCTGGAGGAGCTACTCCTAATAAAGTTACAGTTATTGTGCCATGGGTTTGATTTGTTGCAGTATCACAGTTAAATCTGTTTAATTGCATACGATAATCTCCGGTAGCGGGCGGTGTAAAATCAAGAGATGCAGAAATACCAGTACATCCAGTACCGTCATCATCATTATATGCTAGTGAGGCTGAGCCTGCAGCATTAAAAATAGTTAGTTGTGTGTCAAATCCTGAACCACAATTTGATACTCTATATATATTTCCGGCAACCATGTTGGTAACTAGAAAGTTCCTTCTTCCCGCATTATTTTGAGGTGGTGAACATGTAATGCTACTGCCAACAATTGTTGGTGCAGCGGTTGTGCAATGAATATTGGCGGTATAGGCAGCACACTGAGCATAACTATCAATTGTGTTATAAAAAAATAGAATAATTATTCCAATTAAACGACAAATAAGTAAAGGAAAAAAAACTCCCCAATTTTCTTTTCTCATGGTGTGGATGAAATTTGTTTTGACTAAAATAATAATTTTAAATCAAATTGTAACAAATTGACAAACATTTGTTAATAAATTGTTATAATGTTCATTTTAATCGTTAAAATGAAAAAATAACATCAGTGTTTACTTATAAAAAAAACGACCTCTTTGGGGAAGTCGTTTTTAATGCTGAAATTTGAATTTTTATTAGAATACCTTTTTTGTAATTGTAAGATTTTCGGTTGAAGTTATCGTTACCATTAGAACTTGGTCTGCCATATCTTGGGTATCAATCGATAATGTGTTGCTGTTGATATCAATAACGGTTTTAATCAATCTGCCTTGAATATCAAACACTTTCACTTGATCCATCGTTAAGTTTCCGGTAGAAATTTGAATGGATTTTGTTTTGTCTTTGTATACAACTACTTGATTTTCTGTAACATCAGGAATTCCGAGTGTTTCGTTCTGATAAATAATTTTAAAACGATTTTGATGCGTTCCGGCTTCCGTTGAAAATGCATACGGAGCCAATTTCAAATCATGAATTACATTTAATATTTCATCTTTTACATAAACAGATTGATTTTCAAAAAGCCCATCAACAGACAAAATAGCAAGATGATGTATTCCTGAGTTTGAAGTTCTAAAAGTTATTGGAACTTCATCTGAAACAGAAAATGGTAACGAACGACCTTGAATGGCAAAAGTCTCATCGTTAATGTTTGAATAAATTCCTAAAGAACCGGAAGCTTTTTCATGAGCATCAAAAAACGAATCTTTTTCATTAGAAGCTCCTTCCACATAACCAATTAAAGTCGTTGTGGATTGATTATTTGCATTGACGATATCCAGCCAAATTCGATGTCTTTCTAAATTTGAAATTGAATTTTCATTCGATGAATTTTCAGCATTTCTAAAGAAATTATTATTAGGGAAAGCATTACTTCTTTGTGAATTAGTAAAGTTTACTTGTGCCGATGCATTTCCGGGACCATCCACCATTTGAACAAAAAAGGCTTGTCCTGTTTTAATAAAATCGGAAGCAGTTGGAATGGTTGTTCCTGTGAAATTGATGAATAGATAATCGGATGATGAATAGTTATATCCGAAACTACCGTAAAACGGATTTGTTCCACCAAAGGTTATATCTGTTCCATGTGTCCAAAGTCGTGCACTTCCTAAGACAACACTGCTGTTATCTGATAAAAATTGTAATGCATTAATTGTTGACGGATATGGATTTCCTAATAAGTTCCAATTATCATCTAAATTTGAAATTTGAGAGCCGTTTAAACCTGCATAAGGTGTACCGGTATACATTCCTCTTTCAACAGTATAATTAATTGAGCCATTGTTTGGTACGCCGGTAAAGGTACTTGAAATTGTAGTTGGGGGCATGGCAGAATTAGATGAACCTCGAACGATATAACCTCGACCAACTTCCATCGTGTTTCCGTTTGCATTTACCCACGTTCCTTGACTGATATTTCCTAAATTCCCGTTTCCATTTATTTGAATTGGATTCCATTTGTATTTTGGACCTTGTGGCGGACTTGTGTAAATTGAATTCAATAATTGATTTGCAACCGGCGATGACCAATAAACATAATCTAATCCGTCAATATTGGTAGCATTTCTTAGGTAAGTGATGTTGCCATTATTCGCAACATTATCAATTTGAATTAAACTTGAATTGTTTTCCAGTAGAAAGTTTCCACCGGTATTTACATTTACCGAATTTGTAACGGTTATATTGTTGTTTGATTCAATCGTTAAATTTCCACCGGATTTAATGGTTAGTGAATAAGCAAAAGCATTATAATTGGTTCCGGAAATAATTGGATTGTTCGCAGAAGGTGGAATAATAACACAGTTGTCATCTGTTGGAATGCCCGACGGAAGCCAATTGTTAGCATTTTCCCATTGTGAATTGTTTCCCTGCCAAACTTTAGATTTATTAGTGATTGTAATTGTTTCCGAAATTGTACAGCCATTTCCAAGCGTAGCACTTACTTCAAAAGGATAGTTTTCAACTTGTAATTGAGTTAAATTTGGTTTGATGTAAATTGTTGAAATTGTTTGGTTGGTGTAAGGAATTGTGCACGCTAAATCAGTAAATGCATCTACGGGTTCTGAGGCATTCCACGAAAAGGTTGTGTTTAATAATTTTGTTCCAAAGAGTCTTATATTATCAATTGCCCAACCGTCATCCCAAAAACCGGTATATTGAAATCGTATTTGAAGATTTGGAATGTTGATGTAAGCCGTTAAATCTATCGAATCATCAATAAATCGTGAGGCTGTGCCTAAATCAGAATTATAAACTCTCAAATCTGTCCAATTAGCACCTCCATTTGTAGAAATCTGAACTCTACCATTATCGCCATTAAAATAGGAGTAGTAATGCTTAAATGAAAGTGTTAAATCAACAAAGCCAGTAGAATTTACTGGAACATTGGTTGTTAATCGAGTAACCAAGTTATTGTTTGTATAATCGGATGTAGTAAAAGCAAAACTATTGTCAATATTTCCTGAACTAATGGCTGGTCGCCAAACAGAAGTTGTTGTGGGTTGATACGTACTTGTTTTAACGCTCCAAGGGCTATCTACTCCACCATTTGTGTTTGTTGGGGTTGTTACAGAAAATTGACCTAAGCCATTTTCGAAATCTTCATATATTATTTCTTCTACAATAAAATCTCCTGAAGCATTTATGGTTATTACTTCATCATCTCCGCAAGCTGTGGGTGATGCAGGAGTAAAATTGATGATAGTTATAGGTAAAATTGTAGCAATAACTCTTGTTCTTTCCAATGATTCACAACTTCCATTAAAAGCAGTTACGTAAAATATAGTTGTATTGGCTAAAGCGGATGTTGTATAACTTCCTGTTGGAGTTACAGCAATTGGAGTTCCGCCAGTATCAGTAGCATACCATCTGTATTCTGTTGTATTTCCTAAACCAACAGCTTCAATTGTTACCGGATTATTTGCACCACAAACCGACCCGTTTGTAACAGTATCAATTTTAGCGGCACAATCTGAAACTACTTTGATAGTATAATCTTCAGTTTCGCCACTAGGTAAAGAATTACAGGAAGTTATAGTTGAACCTGAAGGATATCCTAAAGTTCTTATTCTAAATCTGTAATTGCCAGGACTTGCTGAAATAGGAATTACAAATCCAAAAGAAGTGTCTCCGGTTGCAATATTTCCGGTAGAATAAATTTCTTCACCTGCATCAAGAAAATCTCCATCTCCATTCCAATCAACATAACCTCTGATGAATTGTGTTCCAACTAGATTTATGTCGATATTGATTCCGCCTCCTGCCACTTGAGTAGCGATAATAGTAGATGAATAATTTCCATAACCTCCTGCAGAGTATCCGGTAGGAGCATTGGAAACATCATTTAAATTTCCTTCGGAAGTGATACCTGAAATATAAAAGGCAGAAGATGTTGAACTGGGTGTGCAGTATATAACAGTTACAGTTAAAATAGCATTAGTCGATGCCAAAGATGTTCCACAACCATTTGTAGCATAAACTCGATACACAAATCCATTTAATGCTCCGGTGGGATTTGTAATTGTTAAATTTGCAGTATTTGCATTTGAATAAATTCCGCCATTTGTAATTGATGTAAAATTTGTTCCACCATCTGTACTTACTTCCCATAAAAAACTAGTAGGAAAACCTGCAAAAGAAGAAGTCAAAGTTGTGCTTCCATTACTAGCAACAGTCGTGTTGATTGGGTTTGTAATTATGGTCGGAGGATTAAAACACGGAATTACTTCTAAAACTTCTAAGGTATAATCTTCATACGCACCTCTGTTTCCATCAAAGCAAGGAGTTAGATTTTCATTGTTGTTTCCGTTTCCTCTTCTGGCAATTCCAACTCGCAAACGATGGTTTCCAACAGTTGCCGTTAATGGAATATTAATAACTCCATTTATCGTATTTGATGTTACAATTCCAGAGAAAACTTCTTCACCCGGATCTGTTAAATCTAGGTCGTTATTCCAATCAACCCAAATTTTAACGTTGTATGTGTTGTTTCCGGTGTTTGTAGTTACGCTAATTGGCATTGAAGCACCTTGATAAGCACTGCCAATTAAATTTGAATAATCATTGTAAACTAAATTATTGTTTGATGTATTGTTTACTGTGCTATAGGTAACATTGGTAATACCATTATTGTGCACTCCATTTGAAGCCGTAGGAGTACAGTAAGGAGCACAAGTTCGTGATATTGTGAAATTCCCTGTAGAAGAACTTCCGTTGTTTTGGTGAGCTATATAAACAAAATAGGTAGTTCCGTTTGTGGTTTGAAAAGTATAGCTTTCAGTGCCATTGTTTCCACTATCATTTCTACAAGCAATGTTGATTTTAGAAGTGCAAGTCCCTCTTGAAATAGACATTTCGTGGTCATAACCTCCAGAAGATGTTGAGGTGATAGTTGTGTATTGTCCATCGCCAACAAAAGTGTACCAAACACCATAATTGCTCATCGAGCATCCTGTTCCGTGAGTAGTATTTGAAGAGCCTTGCGTAAATCCAGGCATGTTTGTTGTTCCACAAGGTAAGGATAGTGCGGCGGCACAAGTTGCATTAGGGTTAGAGTATGAAATTCTTACTTGACCTCTACCGCCACCGCCACCATTTTGATCTGTATTATTTGAAGTTCTTCCTCCGGCACCACCGGCACCAAATCCTCCAACTGTTCCAGCTCCATTGGTATTTCGTCCATTTGCACCGGCATAGCCGTTTGTTGGAGCATTTCCACCATTAATTCCGTTGGCGTTGTTGGAAGCTGTAGTTCCTCCACTTGATCCACCACCACCGCTGTAGTTATTGCCAGCATTTCCGCCATTTCCGCCATAAGTGCTAGCTATTGTTCCGCCGATATTTCCTGTGTTAAAAGCTGTAGCACCAGTTCCCCAACTATTATTAGAGGTAACTGGATTTCCTGCTCCTCTTCCTCCGATAGCTAAGATAGTTGTGTTGTTTATAAACCAAGTGGGAAGCCCATTTCCGCCTGAGTTCCCAGTTCCTCCATTTCCAACATTAAATGAATACGTGTCTCCTGCAACTACATTATAAGTCGTTCTAACATATCCTCCTCCAGAACCACCGCCTCCAGCAGAAGTGTTGCCGTTTGCTCGTTGACCACCGCCACCGCCACCCCAACATTCAACAGTTATTGTGGTAACGCCCGGCGGGCATGTCCAAGAACCATTTCCTGTGTTGTTAAATGTTTCAACTACTTGAGAATAGCCACAAAAAAGTCCAAAAAGAAAAAAAAAGAATATGAATTTTAAAGAGGTTTTAAAATTTATATCATTTGTATTGCACAATAAATTGTAATTTTTTTTCATAATCTATACGGTTTAGATTTTAAAAAGTATTTTGTTGAATTGGAAGCCTCTCAAATCTGGAAAAGATTAGAAAAGCAGCGTTTTCATCAAATTATTATGAATTGGGGAAGCATACTAGTTTTAATGAAATTATTTTTGAAAATGGAATACAATTTCAAAAATCGAACAGGTTAAATCGAAATTTAACCTACTATTAATTTTGGGAAGTGTTTAAGGAAATGGTTTTGTAAATTTAATTGATAATGAGTTGTTTACAATAAAAAATCGTTGAATGATTAGTAATAGTCGATAAAATGAAACAATTCAGTTAGATTTGATAATCTGAAACAAAAAAACCGTCTGATTTTTATCAGACGGTTAAATTAGTTCATTTTCGTTTCGATAGAAGTGAATGTTTTTTTGGATATTCTTCTTAAAACAAAATCTTTTTGATAGTTACATTGTCGTATTCTGTAATTATCTTTAATAATAATGTTTGATTACTTTTTTGTTCATTTAAACCAAATTCATTCGTATTAACAGACAGGTATTGATTTACTTTTCTTCCTAACATATCAAAAACTTGAATTTCTTTGATTTGTTCGTTTCCTGATCGAACAATAATTTTATCATTTGTAATAACTTTTATAGCAAAACTTTCTATCTGATCAATTCCTAGTGTTTCATCTTGATATAGCAATTCAAATCGTTCGTTATAAACGCCGGTATTGGCAGTGAATGAATAGGGGTTTGCCGATAAATCATGTACTGTATTTAATACTTTATCTCTTAAATAAACAGTTTGTTCGTTTGAAAATAGTCCATCAACAGCCGCAATTGCGATTGTATAAATACCATCATTATTTACTTTAAAACCAAGTGGCACAACATCATTTGAGTCAAACGGCATTGGTCTTCCTTGAATACTGGTTTTTTCGTTTTCAATTAGAGAATATAAAATCATTGCATTACCTGCTTTAGTGTAGGCATCATACATTCGGTCTTTTTCATAGGTTGCACCTTCAACATATCCTATCAATGTTCTGCTCATTGTACCGTTTTGAGCAACTAAATCTAACCAAATTCTATTATGTTCATTCTCCGATTGCGTTTGGTTTGAATGTCTATAAAATTGAGCATTGTTATTTCTAACTCGCATTGAGTTTGTAAAGTTAGCAGTAGATGTTGTTGCAGCTCCGTCGTTCATAATTACAAAGAAACTTTGTCCGGCAGGAATAAATCCGTCATAGGTATCAGGACCACTTAAAGTTCCTGTTCCATTATGAATGATATAATCTGCTGAAGTATAATTATAAGCAAAACTACTGTAAAAAGGATTTGGAGTTGAATTAGTTGGTAACGTTCCATGTGTCCACACCCGAATCGAACCCTCTAAATTTGGATTTGCTGCCATAAAATCTGTATAACGAATGGCTGATGGATATGGATTACCAATAAGGTTAAAATTATCATCCATATTTGTAATTGTTACACCGTTGGTTCCGGCATAATCTGCTCCGGTATAACTACCTCTTGCGATAGGAATGCTAATATTTCCGTTGTTTGGCACGCCCATAAAGTTTGCAGTAAATTGTTGGATAGTTGTATCAAAATTATTTGGACCACGAATAATATACCCTTTACCTGGAATCATGTTTTCATTGGCAGCAGACCATGTTCCTAATCCACCATTGGTGTTAGCAATAGTAGTGTTCCAGAAATACCTTAATGACGCTGGAGTTCCCGGAGAAACAGCACTTATATGGAAAGACGATACCGGCGTTGACCAATATACATAGTCTAATTTTCTGATGAATGCGTTTCTTTTATAAGTAATGTTACCGATATTGACAATGTCATTAATCTGAACAAGATTTGCATTGTTTTCAATTTCAAAACCAGCATTTGACTCTACTATAATTCGGTCTGTAATTGTTAAACTGTTATCTTCTGCAATTCTTAGAATGGCATTGTTTCTTACTTCAAGATTATATCCGTATCCATTATAATTATATCCAGAAATTATCGGGTTATTTGATGAAGGATATACTATAATACAGTCTTCACTAGTTGGCACGCCATTTGGTGTCCAGTTTGCAGCAGTGTGCCAATTTGTATTAGTAGAACCATTCCATGTTTTTGGTCTTCTCAATTGAAAAGTTCTTACTCCGTAACAATCTTTAACCGTGTTGTAAACCCTTGAATAAATGGTTTGTGGATTTGAAATTCCTCCGTAGTTGGTTGGGTTTGTTATTGGGTTTGTATTATTGTTGGCATCAGCTAATGTAGTGAAATAAGTAACGGTATAAGTTGGAGCTGGATAATTAGACAATAATATTGCCGAGTTTGATGTTAAGTCAAAAGTACTAACAAAATCACATTGTCTCAAATGTGGTGGAGCTTGTGGGATAATTTGTGGAAAAATCTCTACAATAACACTAGCTTCATTAAAACAATCTGCATTGTTTTTTAAGGCAACTTTTACTGTGTAAGTACCCATTTGACTAACTGTGTAACTTGCTTGAGTGGCTCCAGAAATTAATACATTGTTTCTATACCATTCAAAATTGAAAGCATTTGGGTCTAAAGCTGTGTCTAAAACTTCTGTTTCGCCAAAACATATGGCAGTATTGTTTTGTGTTAATAAGTCATCTCCCATAGAAATACTTCCAATGCTAAAACTGTTTCCTTTTATAAATACTGCCGAATCATACAAAGCATCTGCTCTGTCTGCAATAGCTAATTTAATATGGTATTGTTGTCCTGGAATTACAGATCCAATAGCAGTTAAAGGAATAGTTGTTCCTCTAAAGTTTACGGGAGCTAAATTTGGATTGTTAAAATAATAATTTCCAAATAGCGAGGCGTTTACTGAACCACAACCATTATTGAATAAATTATTTCTAATAGTTACAACAGAAATTGGAGTTGTAGTGCTTGGAATAACGGCTATGTTTGTAGTTACTCCAGTGGAAATGTTGGTTAATAAAAATACAAAAGTATCTGAGTAATCGCATTGATATTCACCATATTCATTTGATGCAAATATGAAATCAAAACTAATTGTGTCTTGAAAAGGAGTAAAGTCAAACTCAAGAACACTAGCATTATAAGAAGTTTGCGGAGAACCTGAAACAGAAGACATCAACGTTTGAACATTGGCATCCCCTAACCATCCATTACCTCCACTTGAGTTTCTTGCTTCTTCAATAGGACCATTTGTAAAAAGAGCATTTCCTGTAGATAATAACACACCATTATCAAATGGAAAGTTAGAATTGTTTTTTTGAAAGTAACCTATTCCGTTTACATCATTATAATTTGTTCCGGTTCTCCATGAAATGTTTGAAATATTTACACAACTGTTTTCAAACATAACTTCTCTTACTAATTGTGGAACAGTATGCTGGTTTGTTGAGGCGGTTACATGACCAGGAGTTGTGATACAGATATTAAAAATTCCTTGGCCTGATCCATTTGCATTACTATAAACTCTTACAAAATAAGTGTTTCCAATAGTTAGATTATTGATGTAACTACTTTCAGGATTATTTCCGTTGGTTGAGTTTCTACACAATAAACTTGTTAATGAGCCACAATTTCCGCTATATACCTGAAATACTACATCAGACATCCCGTTAGGTGTAACTGTGATTAAGTGATAGATAGAGGAGGCAACAAAACTAAACCAAACATCATCATCTGCAGTACCACTACATCCAGATAAAGATTGTGTTCCACCTGTTGAATTTCCATTGGTTGATGTCAAACAATTTTCATCGCTGTTAACGGGTACATTAATTGCATTAGCACAATCATCATTGTTTGGATTTGCTATTGTAGTTACACAAATTGAAAACGTTCCTTGACCAGATCCGCTGGCTTGACTGTAAACTCTAACAAAATAGGTATTGCCTACAGTCAGTCCGGTTAGAGTTGCTACTTCATCGTTATTATTGCTGTTAGCATTTCTACAAACAACACTTGTTAGAGAGCCACAAGTTCCACTATAAACCTGTAAAACAGGGTTTAGCATTGTTCCGGCAGAAACGGTTACAAAGTGAAAAGTTGATGTTGCCACAAAACTATACCAAACATCATCATCTGCTGTTCCGTTACACCCTGTTAATGATTGAGTACCACCAACTGTTGTTCCTGTTGTAGTTGTACTGCAATTTGTGTCTGTATTAACAGTTAAGCTTATTGCATCAGAACAATTATCATTTGGCGGATTTGGAATTGTAGTTACACAAATAGAAAACGTTCCTTGACCAGTTCCATTAGCTTGACTGTGAACTCTAACAAAATAGGTGTCACCCACAGTTAAACCTGTTAATGTTGCCACTTCGTCATTATTATTACTATTAGCATTTCTACAATCAATACTTGTTAAAGAGCCACAATTTCCACGAAAAACTTGCAAAACGGGGTTTAGCATTGTATCTGCAGAAACGGTTACAAAGTGAAAAGTTGAGGTAGCTACAAAACTATACCAAACATCATCATCTGCTGTTCCGCTACAGCCGGTTTGAGATTGAGTACCACCAACAGTTGTTCCTGTTGTAGTTGTACTGCAATTTGTGCCTGGATTAACATTTAAGCTTATTGCATCAGAACAATTATCATTTGGCGGATTTGGAATTGTAGTTACGCAAATAGAAAAAGTTCCTTGACCAGTTCCATTAGCTTGACTATGAACTCTAACAAAATAGGTGTCGCCCACAGTTAAACCTGTTAATGTTGCTACTTCATCATTATTGTTACTGTTAGCATTTCTACAAACAACACTTGTTAAAGAACCACAATTTCCTCTAAAAACTTGTAAAACTGGGTTTAACATTGTTCCGGCAGAAACGGTAACAAAGTGAAAAGTTGAAGTTGCCACAAAGCTATACCAAACATCATCATCTGCTGTTCCATTACACCCGGTTTGTGATTGAGTTCCTCCTACAGTTGTTCCTGTTGTTGTTGTGCTACAATTTGTGTCCGGATTAATTACTAAGTTTATAGCATTGGCACAATCATCATTAGAAGGGCCTAGTTCTGAAGTTAATGATATGTTGTCTATAGCTGCCGGTGGTTGCGTTCCAGAATTTGCATTATTTATCCATTCCAATACTAAACGAAATGTTTGACCTCCATAAGTAGTTGGTAAAGTTATTGCTTCATAAGTCCAAGAAGCTTGATTCGCAAAATCACCCAGTAATATTCTTCCAGTAGGAGCAGAGCCTATTGTGGTTATAGCTGTTCCATAAGAGGGATTGTATGAGGTTGGTGTAAGCCAAACTCTTAACATGTCATTTGACGTTTGTCCTCGTCCAATCCAATCAAAACTCAATTCTATTATTGTGTTTCCCGAAGGAATAGTTACATCTCGATAAAGATGCGTTCTTCTAGTAGCATTGATAGTATAATTGTGTGGAGGAGGGGTAGCACCATTATTGTTTGTTATATAAGCACATCTAGTGCCTGAAAAACCCGCAGTTGCACCCGTACTACAAACCCATTGGTTTTGAGTAGAAGATCCTGTGGTTGCTGTCCAACCATTTGCTGCAAATGTAGATCCGCTTTCAAATCCACCATTTGTAGCCGGATTAATATGAACCGTTTGTGATGTTGAATATTGACCTATAATTAGGAATAATATCAGTAGCATCTTAGATAAAAGTTTCAGACCTAGATTTTCTTTTTTTATGCTATTAATTAGTATAGAATATTTTTTCATGACTTATTAATTTAATTGAATTTGACTTTCTTAATTTTTGACAGAGCAAATATATTACAAACCCGATAAAGTGTATAAAAAAATCGATGAAATACACAAAAGCATATTTTTTATAAGAAAAATAGCATTTAAATGTTAATTTTTTATGCATTTCGTCGATTGTATATAGATGCTTTTTTAACATTTTTACACTTATTTTTGTAATTTGTTTAAAAAAATTGCTTGCGAAAAATGTTTTAATTGAAAAAATTGTTAAATTTGACTTTTAAGTTTTTAATTATGAGAAGATTAATTCAGTTTTTTTTCGTTATGGTTTTTGGGTTCTTCGGACTTCAATCTCAAGCACAATTGTTCGTAAGCTCCGGTAGTTTTTTGTATGTAAATGACCAATATGTCACTGTTACCCAAGATGTAAATTTGGCAAGCACTGGTAATATATATTTAAGAAATGAAAGTCAATTACTTCAAAAGACAACAGGAAGTTCTGCCAATACTGGATTAGGTACTTTATCTGCTTTCCAAGAAGGTACATCAAATAATTTTGGTTATAACTATTGGTGTTCACCCGTAGGAGAACCATCGGCAATTGTTGGAAATTCTAATTTTGGAATTTCTTTATTGAAAAGACCAACCGGATTAACAACTTTTGGAGGTGAAGCAATTACCACCGGATTAAATGGCTCAAGCACGAATACAGCACTTAACATCTCAAGTCGTTGGATTTACACGTTAACAACCGCAAATCAATATTCTAGTTGGAATTATATTGCTGCGGCTACTTCAATTGGAGCAGGTCAAGGTTTTACTATGAAAGGCGTGAGCGGTTCAGATAACACCACCGTTTTAGGCGTGCAAAACAATCCAGGAAACAACCAACGGTATGATTTTAGAGGAAAACCAAATGATGGAAATATAAATATTCCGGTAGGAAATGCAATAGCTGGAGGTACTTCTTACACCGAAAGTACTTTGACAGGGAATCCATATCCATCTGCAATTAATTTGAACTTGTTTTTGTTAGAAAATAGTGGTTATTCTGTTGACTATGTATCTGGAAGTACAACCTTCGTAGGCTCACCAATCATAAACGGAATTGCCTATTTCTGGGAACATCAAAAACCGGCTACTTCACACGTTTTGACTGATTATGTTGGAGGTTATGCAACCTATGTGCCTAATGGAGCAACTGCATTTTCGCCAGGAACATACACTAGTGCTCCATGGAATTCCTATAATGGGGATGGATCTCCAAATACATCAGCTGGTAATTCAGGAATAAATTATCGCAGAATGTTTTCACCTGTTGGTCAAGGATTTATTGTCAAAGGAGAAGAAGAAACTGGAACTGCAGTAATGAGAAATCGTTACCGAGTTTTCAATAAAGAAGGTGTTGCCGAAAATTCTCAATTTGAACGAAATGCGTCTAATTATGAAACAAATTCAGATTCAGATACAAATTGGCATGACATCCCAAATTTAACAGGTACAGATTATACGCAATTTTCTAAATTGCAAGTACCTCAAATTAGAATTCAAACCATTTTGAATAATCAATTTACTAGAGAAGTAGTTTTGGCATTCAATCCAAATGCAAATGATGGTTTTGATATAGCTTTTGATGCTCCGGCACAAGGAAGCAACTTGCCAACAGATGTTTATTTTCCTATAACTAATGACAATCAATTTGTAATTTCAACTTTACCATTTGATATTAACAAAAGAATACCATTTGCACTAAAAGCTGTTAATCAATCAACATTTAGAGTGTATGTGGGTGAGATCATCAACTTTGAAGGAGCAGAAAATGTTTTCCTTTTTGATAAAGAAACAAACATCTATCACGATATCAAAAATAGTTTTGTAGATATAACTTTGCCAGCGGGAGGAACAACAACAGATCGTTTTGAAGTTACTTTCTTAGATGAAACATTAGGAAATGAAACCATCAAAAGTGAGCAGTTTATGATTGTTCAAAACAATGAAAATGAGTTGCTTTCAATCAGAAATCCAAACTTAGTTGATTTAAAATCAGCAACATTATTTGATATTACTGGTAAATTAATTTTTACAAAAGATAAATTAGGTGCTCAAGAAATTTATTCATTCCCAACAATTGGATTGAGTGATAGTATTTATATAGTAAAATTAATTACAGCAGACAATCAAGAAATCAGTAAGAAAGTTTCTATTTTTAAAGTGAATTAACGATAATTAAAATAGTAATTAGAGACAGTTCAAACGAGCTGTCTTTTTTATTTATTAGCATTTCAATACCTTTGCAATTGTATGATAATTGATGTTTTTAATCAGAAAATAACCGAATTTAGCAATGATGTTTCACTTTATATCAAAAGAGAAGATTTGATTCATCCGTTTATTTCAGGAAATAAATATCGAAAACTAAAGTATAATTTGATTAAAGCAAAAGAAGAAGGTCAAACAACCTTGTTAACTTTTGGGGGAGCTTTTTCAAATCATATTGCAGCTGTTGCATTTGCCGGAAAAGAATATGGTTTTAAAACAATTGGCGTAATTCGAGGTGAGGAACTTTCTTCAAAAATAAATGAAAACCCTACGCTATTATTTGCACAAGAAAACGGGATGCAATTTTATTTTGAAACAAGAGAAAATTACAGAAATAAAGATTCAGAAAATTATATAAACAACCTAAAATCACTATTTGGAAACTTTTATCTTATTCCGGAAGGTGGCACAAATAAGTTAGCTATTCAAGGTTGTGAAGAGATTTTAACAGCAGAAGACAGTACGTTTGACTATATTTGTTGCTCAGTTGGAACCGGCGGAACAATTTCAGGCTTAATAAATGCTAGTTCAGCACATCAAAAAGTGATTGGTTTTCCAGCTTTAAATGGAGGTTTTTTAAAGGATGAAATTTCTAAATTCGCCAACAATAAAAATTGGGAATTGATAGAAGATTATACTTTTGGAGGTTATGCAAAAACATCAAATGAATTGATTGAATTTATAAATTCGTTTCATTACCGTACTAAAATACCGCTTGATCCCGTTTATACAGGAAAAATGATGTTTGGAATTGATGATTTGATTAAGAAAAATTATTTCCCGAGAGGCTCAAAAATCCTAGCTATTCACACTGGCGGATTGCAAGGAATTAGTGGAATGAATATGAAATTAGAAAATAAAAAATTACAAAAAATTAAGTTCGATGGTTAAAAAAATGCTGTTCATTTTCGGTTTGTTGTTATTGGTATCTTGTTCAAGTTCTAAGCCGGTTGTGCGAACTACAAAAAAAAGTACTCCTGTTACCCGAACCACAAAGAAACCGGTTGCAAAGACAACTACAATAAATAAGTCAAATCAAAAAACATCACACGATTCAGCCAAGCCTGCTACAGAGGTTTTAGAAGCTACGTCCAATGTAAAAGTCACAACAGAACTGGTGCTAAAATATATTGATGATTTTAAAGATATTGCCAAGGACAACATGCATCAACACGGAATTCCCGCCAGTATAACCTTAGCTCAAGGGATATTGGAGTCAGGAGTTGGTCAAGGTTCTTTAAGTAAACGAGCAAATAATCATTTCGGTATAAAATGTCATAAAGAATGGACAGGGCCAAGCGTTCGCCATGACGATGATTCAGCACAAGAATGCTTTAGAAAATATGACGATCCCGCAGATTCATATCGCGACCACTCTTTATTTCTAACTACCAGAAGTCGTTATGCATCGCTTTTTGATTTACCAAAAGATGATTACAAAGCTTGGGCAAAGGGACTTCGAGCAGCGGGTTATGCAACCGATACAAAATATCCGGATAAACTAATCAGTTTGATTGAACGTTATCAGTTACATCAATATGATACGGAAGTGTTAGGAAGATTCCCAAAATCTTCAAAACAAGTGGTTTCATCAGGTAAACAATCGGAAAGAGAATATGTTGTTACCAAAGGAGATACGTTGTATTCACTTTCAAAAAAATTCAATGTAACCATAGACGAAATTAAACGCAAGAATAACATGAAATCAGATTCACTTTCTGTAGGTCAAGTTATTTATCTAAAATAATTCAAAAAAATCACCAATGCAATACCAAAGAAGCAGCAAGTTATTTGCTGAAGCTGAAAAAGTAATTCCGGGTGGAGTGAATTCTCCCGTCAGAGCTTTCAAAGGAGTGGGAGGAACACCTATTTTTGTAAAAAGTGCCAAAGGAGCTTATTTATTTGATGAAGACGGTAATAAACTCATCGATTACATTAATTCGTGGGGACCAATGATTCTTGGTCACGCTCATGAACCTGTAATCAATGCAATAACCGAAAGGGCAAAACTAGGAACATCCTTTGGAATGCCAACCGAGTTGGAAACAAAAATTGCTGAATTAGCTGTTTCTATGGTGCCAGATATCGATAAAATTCGTTTTGTAAATTCGGGTACAGAAGCGTGTATGAGTGCTATTCGTCTCGCTCGCGGATATACTAAAAGAGACAAAATCATCAAATTTGCCGGTTGCTATCATGGTCATTCCGATTCTTTTTTAATTCAGGCCGGAAGTGGTGCAAGTACATTTGGTATTCCAAATAGTCCTGGTGTAACACAAGGAACTGCAAAAGATACCTTGTTAGCTCAATACAATAATTTGGATAACGTTAGGGAATTATTTGAAAACAACAAAAATGAGATAGCGGCTATAATTATTGAACCGGTTGCCGGTAACATGGGATGTATTCCTCCTCAAAACGGCTTTTTAGAAGGTTTAAGAAGCTTGTGTAATGAAAATGGCACATTATTCATATTTGATGAAGTAATGACCGGATTCAGACTCGCTAAAGGCGGAGCTCAAGAATTATATGGAATTAGAGCAGATATTGTTTGTTTTGGAAAAGTAATTGGTGGTGGATTACCAGTTGGTGCATTTGCAGCAAGAAATGAAATCATGAACTTTTTGGCTCCTTTAGGGCCGGTTTATCAAGCCGGAACTTTATCTGGAAATCCGCTAGCTATGGCTGCTGGTTTAGCTATGCTTACTGAGCTTAATGCCGATTCCGGTATTTTCAAGAGATTAGATAAAAAGACTGCTTATTTAGAAGATGGAATTCGCAAAGTTTTATCTCAAAACAATATTGTTTTTACTATAAACAGAGTTGGTTCTATGATTTCTGTTCATTTTAATGAAATAGGAGTAATTGATTTTGAAACTGCTAAAGGTGGTGATAATGAAATGTTTAAAAAATTCTTTCATGGATTGTTAAACGAAGGAATTTATATCGCTCCATCCGCTTATGAAACATGGTTTATTACCGATGCTTTAACTTATCAAGATTTAGATTTCACCATTGAGGCAATTAATAAAGTTTGTAAAAATTCATTATAAAAAAAATCCCGGTTAGACCGGGATTTTTTTATTGTTTTCTGTGCTTTAAGTTTGTTAACTTATTATACAGTTCCTTATTTTCTGAAAGTTTCTTTGTTTGTTCTTCCGTTAAACCACTAAGGAATTTTTTTCCAAATCGATTATAAATAGTAGCTTTCTCTTCGTCGGATTTAGCATTGCTTAATGCTTCATTTCTCATGTTAAACAAAGTTAAGAAATCATTTTTTTGCTCTGGAGATAATTCAACAACAGAAGAAAGTTCTCTTAATTCACCATAAGCCATTTCCTTACTGTTTGCTTCTTTGGATTTAGTTTCAGATTCCAATTTTAAACTTGATTGAGCATTTGCTGAAAAACCAAAAGCAATCATTAATACGACTATAGAAACAATTTTTTCATGATAAAGTTAATTAATTTGATTAGTTAATAGGCGAATATAAACCAAAATGCCTAATTAACAAAATATTATCTTGAAATTTATTTGCGTTCTTTCTGATTTTTGCCCTTTGAACCTTTTCTATCATGCATTTTTCCTTTTCTTTCCGATTTTTTTGCTTCCCATTTTGCAAACTGTTCTGGAGTAAGAATTTTTTTCATTTCAGCTTTATGAGCGATTTGTTGATCTAGCATTTGGTTTTTCATTGCAAACTTTTCGTCCTTTGTCAATGTTTTTCCAGCTTCTTTGTTCTTCTTCCATTCCGCTTTTTTAGCTTCTCTTTTCTTTGCATTTTCTAACACCATTTTTTTGATTTCTGCTTGTTGATTTGCATTTAAATCTAATTCAAGTGACATTTTTTTTACACGGAGTTCAGCTTGTTGTTCCGGTGAAAGGCTTTCTCTTTTTTCCATTTTAGCTTTTCTGTCTCCTTTTTGAACTTCTTTCTCTTGTGCGAATGTCATTAATCCAAACAACATTACTACGGTTACAATTACATTTTTCATTTTATTACTTTTTTAATGATTTTAGAAGTAAGACCTTATCGTTTTCAAAAGGTTTAATGATTAAGATATTTTTAACGTATTAAAATTTTAGCAAAACAAAAATCCCGACACATTGGTCGGGATTAAATTATGTATTTTAAATTGACTTATCCTTTCAATTCAACGGTTTTAGCATCTCCGTCGACATTTACTTTTACTAAATTGTGTTTCGCTAAACCTTTCATAGCAGCATCCCATTTTTTTCCGCTTAAAGCAGTTTTTTCTTTTAATTCGGACAAAGCAATGTTGTTCGATAATTTTAAAATTTCGATAATTACTTTTTCATCGTCGGTCAATTCAACCTGCTTTTTCTCCGGTCGCATTTGTGGGAAGAAAAGTACTTCTTGAATAGATTGATTATTGGTCAAAAACATAATTAATCGATCCATTCCGATTCCTAAACCGGATGTGGGTGGCATTCCGTACTCTAAGGCTCTCAAGAAGTCATTATCAATAAACATTGCTTCATCATCACCACGATCGGCTAATTTTAATTGAGCTTCAAAACGTTCGCGTTGGTCAATTGGGTCATTTAATTCGGAATAAGCATTCGCAACTTCTTTACCACAAACCATTAATTCAAAACGCTCTGTAAGTTCTGGATTTGTTCGGTGTTCTTTGCAAAGCGGACTCATTTCTTTTGGATAATCGGTGATGAAAGTGGGTTGAATAAAATTCCCTTCGCATTTAGCTCCGAAAATTTCATCAATTAGTTTTCCTTTGCCCATCGTTTCATCAACAGGAATTCCCATTTTTAAAGCGGCGGTTCTGATTTCTTCTTCTGATTTTCCTGAAATATCGAATCCGGTAAATTGAATGATGGCATCGGTCATCGTAACGCGTGCGTAAGGAGCTTTGAAATTGATTGTATGTTCGCCAAACGTTGCATTGGTTGTTCCGTTGACGTGTGTGGCACAATATTCTAATAGATTTTCGGTGAATTCCATCATCCAGTTGTAGTCTTTGTAGGCTACGTAAATTTCCATTGCGGTAAATTCAGGATTGTGAGTTCTGTCCATTCCTTCGTTTCGGAAGTTTTTGGAGAATTCATAAACACCGTCAAATCCACCAACAATAAGCCTTTTGAGGTATAATTCGTTGGCAATTCGCATATATAATGGAATGTCTAAACTGTTGTGGTGCGTCATAAACGGACGAGCAGCTGCTCCGCCGGGAATGGATTGTAAAATGGGTGTTTCAACTTCAAAGTAACCTTTGTCGTTAAAAAAAGTTCGCATCGCGTTGAAAAGTTTTGTTCGTTTTACGAAAACCTCTTTTACGTGCGGATTTACCACTAAATCGACGTATCGCATACGGTAACGCAACTCAGCATCGTTAAATGCGTCGTGAACGATTCCGTCTTCGTCTGTTTTTGGTAATGGTAATGGTCGTAATGTTTTGCTTAAAAAAGTGAATTTATCTACACGAACACATTGTGCTCCTACTTTTGTGGTGAATAATTCGCCTTCGATGCCAACAAAATCGCCTAAATCGGTCAGTTTTTTGAAAACTTGATTGTATAAGGTTTTGTCTTCGTCAGGACAAAGTACGTCACGATTCAAATAAAGTTGAATTCGTCCGTCGCTGTCTTGCAATTCGGCGAAACACGCTTTTCCTTGGTCACGAACGCTCATAATTCTCCCTGCAATGGTTACTTTTTTACCTTCTTCATACTTTTCCTTTATTTGTTTGGAAGTATGATTTACAGGGTAAAGGTCTGCCGGATAAGGATTTATCCCCATTTGGCGTAAAGTGTCCAGTTTTTCGCGACGAATTATTTCTTGTTCCGAAAGTTGCATAGCATCGATTTTTTAAGCGTGCAAAGATAGGGAATTTTTGGATTGTTTGATTGGTGGATTTTTAGATTTTTAGATTTTTGGATTGTTTGATTGTTTGATTGTTGGAATGGATTAGTTTTGGAATGGATTAGTTTTGTAATGGGATTTTTATATGAATGGCTTTTTAGCCCCGATTGAGCCGATAGCCCCGCCGCAGCGGGCTAAAGGCGAAAGCGGGAATATTGATGGCTGAAAAAGCCCGAGCCTTTCGCTTCTAAAAAAATGAATTATATATATTAAGGTATAAGTTGTATTTTTGTATTTTATTTTACGATTATGAATAAAGTTGTTTTGGTTGAGGATTTGGGATCGAAAGATTATAAGGAAACGTGGGATTTTCAGGAGGAATTATTTAAGGATGTGGTGGATTTGAAAATTCGGAATAGGCGAGAGGAGGCAAATTTGGAAACGCCGAATTATTTTTTGTTTGTGGAGCATCCGCATGTGTATACGTTGGGGAAGAGTGGCGATTTGAGTAATTTGCTTTTGAGTGAAAAACAGTTGGCGGATAAAGGTGCGACTTTTTATAAAATAAATCGCGGGGGAGATATCACGTATCATGGACCGGGACAGATTGTGGGTTATCCGATTTTGGATTTGGAAAATTTTTTTACTGATATTCATAAGTATTTGCGTTTGCTGGAAGAAACGATTATTTTGACTTTGGCAGAATATGGTTTGAAGACGGAACGCAGTCCGGGAGAAACCGGAGTTTGGTTGGATGTAGGAACGCCATTTGCGAGAAAAATTTGTGCGATGGGAGTTCGTGCTTCGCGTTGGGTGACGATGCATGGTTTTGCGTTGAATGTGAATGCGGATTTGGGTTATTTTGATAATATTATTCCGTGTGGTATTCGTGGTAAGGCTGTAACTTCTTTACAAGTGGAGTTAGGTGTGGAAAAAGTGGATGAGGAAGAGGTAAAATCAAAAATTTTAAAACATTTTGAGGAACTTTTTGAATGTGAACTTAAATCTGCTGTTTTGCAAGGTTTTTCTAATGGAACACGGATTGAACAGATATAACAGATTCTCGCAAATTCTTTAATTTGGATTCGCTTTGCTTAAGGTGGATTTTAGCGGATGAATTTTTTTTTTAATTGGTAGTTTTTTTAGAACACAGATTCTAAAAATCAGAAAAATTTTGAAAATATATTTTTTATCCAAAAATCTAAAAATCTAAAAATCTAAAAATCGAATAATCCAAAAATCTAAAAATCGAATAATCGAACAATCTAAAAATCTAATTTCAATTGTTCCGGCAACAACCGAAAACTCATTCGGTGGTATTTAGTTGTGCCGTATTTTGCAATAGCTTCCCGATGTTCTTTGGTTGGGTAGCCTTTGTTTTTTTTCCAGTTATACATTGGGAATTCTTCATGAATTTTATTCATATAATCATCTCGGTAGGTTTTTGCTAAAACAGATGCAGCAGCAATGCTCATGAATTTGCTGTCTCCTTTGATAATGCAAGTATACGGAATGTCATTTAGCGGTTTGAAACGGTTTCCATCTACAATAATATATTCGGGTGTAGGATTTAACTTCATAATGCTTTGTTGCATGGCTTGGATGGATGCGTTGAGAATATTTATTTTGTCAATAATAATTGGTTCCAAGTGAGTATAGCTAAAAGAAATTGCTTGTTCTTCAATGATAGGTCTGAGTATTTCTCGCGTTTTTTCAGAAAGTTGTTTAGAGTCGTTAAGTAATGGAAGCGAAAAGTTTTCGGGAAGAATAACTGCTGCTGCGGTTACGGGGCCTGCTAGGCAACCACGTCCGGCTTCGTCGGTGCCGGATTCCGAGAGAAAATTAGAGAATCTAAAATTTAACATAAATATAATTTAAAAAAAACGTTAAAGTGTACGCAACCATTTTAGTAATCGAGCATCTAACTATTAGTTTTAGAGCAATTTCTTTAATCCGTTTGAATTTTTAACAAAAATAAAAAATATTATTCCGAAGTAATATTTGTTTATTTAAGAAATTATTAAGAAGTTTGCGGAATAACTAACTCAAATAAATTTAATATGAGATCGAAATTTAAATGGATTTTTACGCTTTTTGTAGCGTTAACAATGCAGTTTTCTTTTGCTCAGGAGAAAACTATCACAGGTACAGTGACTGAAAGTGGCTTACCTCTTCCTGGTGCAACAGTTCTTGTGAAAGGAACTGCAAAGGGTACTTCAACTGATTTTGATGGGAAGTATTCTATTCAAGCTAAAGCAGGTGAGGTTTTGGAATTTTCGTATGTAGGTATGAAAACCCAGAATGTAACTGTTGGGGCTTCTAACACTGTTAGTGTTGCTTTAGAGAATGACAATGCTTTAGATGAGGTCGTTGTTATTGGATATGGTACTACTACCAAAGAAGCTTATACAGGTTCTGCAACAAAAGTTAAGGCAGAAAATATCGCTGCAAAAACAGTTTCTAACGTTTCTCAGGCTCTAAGAGGTGAGGTTGCAGGGGTAACTGTAATTCAAGGATCTGGTCAACCTGGGTCTGATGCAACGGTACGTATTCGTGGTTTTGGTTCTATCAACGGAAATAGAAATCCGCTTTATGTAGTTGATGGTGTTCCTTATTCAAGTGATATTAGTGCTATTAATCCAGCAGATATTGCTAACATGACAGTTTTAAAAGATGCTGCTGCAACTTCTGTTTATGGATCTAGAGGAGCGAATGGTGTTATTTTGATTACAACTAAAACTGGTAAATCAGGAAAATCTGTTATTTCTGCTGAATTTAGAAGTAGTATTAATACTTTTTTCTTGCCACAATATGATGTAGTAAAATCACCGGAAGAATACACCGAGTTGTCTTGGGAATCTGTTTATAATGCGGGAGTGATCAATAATAATGTTGATCCTGTTGCTTATGCAAACAATAATTTATTTGGCGGTGGCGGTATTAATCCAATATTTAATATTTGGAATGCTCCAGGATCACAATTGATTAATCCTGAAACCGGTAAATTTAATTCAGGTATTTCAAGAAGATATACGCCTGAAGATTGGGCAGATTACGCTTTTAGAACTGGTTTTAGACAAGAAGCGAATGTTCAATTTAGTGGAGGAACAGAAAAAACTAAATATGCTACCTCTTTTGGTTATGTAAAGGATGAAGGAGCTGCTATCAATTCTGATTATACTCGTTATTCAACAAGGATTAATTTAGAGCATAAGCCTACTGATTGGTTAAAAATAGGGGCAAATATGGCTTATTCTGGTTCTAGATACACGCAAAATGGGCAGACTGCAGATACAGGAAGTGTTTTTCTTATGGCAACGGCACCTCCAATTTATTCCATTTTCTTGAGAGATGAAGATGGAAATACAGTTATCAATCCTAATACAGGGGCTCCTTTCTATGATTATGGAAATACTACGCAACGAAGATTTTCTAGTTTAACAAATGGTATTTCTGATGCTACTTATGACTTGAATAGAGATTATGCTCACACCTTAACTGGTAATTTTTCTTTCGATGTTAATATAACAAAGAATTTAGTATTTGAAACCCGTTATGGAGGTCAACTTGAAAATTGGGATTACATCAGAATGGATAATGTAACCGCAATTTCTGGAAATCCTGGACGTCAGTTAGGTTATTTATTTAGAGGAGATCGCGAAGAGACTAATCAGAACTTTTTGAAACTTTTACGTTATACTAAAACTTTTGGAAATCACGGTTTTGAAGTATTTGCTGCACATGAGTCCACAGAGTGGAAAAGAACTCAAATTTCCGCAGCTAAACAAAATGCTATTATTTTTGGTTCAACTGATTTGGATCAATATACTCAAGCTGTTGGTAAAGCATCTTCTTACACGCAAGGTTATACTTTAGAAAGTTATTTTGGTCAATTGAGCTATAACTATGCTCAAAAGTATTTTCTATCTGCCTCTGTTAGACGTGATGGTTCTTCTCGTTTTAAAGATGATAAATGGGGAACGTTTGGTTCAGTAGGTTTGGGTTGGATTGCTTCTAAAGAAAGTTTTTTAGAAAATGTTAAATTTAATGATTTCTTGAAACTTAAGGCTAGTTATGGGGTAATTGGTGATACAGGTAATCGTTTACGTTATGGATGGATTGTTTCTTTTATTGACCAAACTGATGATTATGCTTTTGCAACGAATTCAGAGCTTGCAACTCCAGGTTTAACTTGGGAAACTTCAAGAATTGCTCAGTTGGGATTAGAGAGTACTTGGTTTAACAACAGTTTAGATGTTAACGTAGATTATTATGTTAAAAAGACTGATAATCTTTTCACTAATCAATTTCTTGCTCCATCATATGGTTTTCAAACAGTTTTCTATAACAGTGGAGAGTTAACAAATAGTGGTTTAGAGTTTGACGTAGCTTTGCATTTATTTAAGCCTAAAAATGAAGGAGATTTCATGTTGTCTCTTGGAGTAAATGGAGAAATGTTAAAGAACGAAATTACTAAAATGCCTAATGATTGGATTACTGATTTACCCAAAAATGCTGAGTATCCAAATAATACATTTGCATATACTCAAGGAGCTTCGATATTTGACTTTTACATGCGTGAATGGGCCGGTGTAGATCCTGCAACAGGAGCTCCTTTATGGAATATGTATTATGATGACGTAAATGGAAATGGTGTTTTTGATGCGGGTGATAGAAATATTACGCAGATGGCTACAGAGTTGATTAATTTTCCAAATTCAAACATTCAACAAACAGTTACTAGTACTTATGCAAATGCTACTCAGACATATATTGGAAAATCTGCAATACCTAAAGTTAGAGGTGCTTTCCGTTTAAATGCTGCGTACAAAAACTTTGATTTAACTGCTCAGTTCAGTTATAGTTATGGTGGTTATGCTTACGATGGTTTTTATGCTTTATTAATGAATTCTGAACAAATTGGTAAAGATGGATTTCATACAGATATTAGAGACAGATGGCAACAGCCTGGTGATGTAACAAATGTGCCAAGATTAACGGATAACATTGGTGGAGATCAATTAGGTAATTCTATTTCATCTCGTTTTATTACAAAATCAGACTTTTTGTCTTTAAACAATGTTAAGTTGGGCTATACTTTCCCAAAACGTTTTATTGAGAACTCAGGTATTAATTTCTTAAACATATATTTAGCTTCAGACAATTTAATGATGCTAAGTGCAAGAAAAGGATTTAATCCTTCTACTGCAGAAACAGGTACATCTAATATTTATAGATATAATCCGCTAACAAGTTTTAGCTTTGGTGTAAAAATTGAATTATAAAAAAAAATGATATGAAAAAAGATTTTTAATTTATTCGTTCTTCGCTACCGTAACCATTGGTTTAGTAGGCTGTAGTGAAGACTTCCTAGATCCGGTAAGAGACACTACTGAATTAACGGACGAAGATTTTGCTAACAATGTTGGGTCTAATCCAGCATTGATTGAAGGTACATTAACAGGTGTTTACACCTATATGGCAAGACCATTTGCTGCATTGGGTGATCCTCCAGCTCGTCATTATGATATTGGTCATAAAGGTCTAGATATTTGGACGGATATGTTGTGTAGTGATATGGCGTTAACTAATAATGCGTACGGTTGGTATGCCAACTTTACTAACTTGTTAGCAACAAATGATTTTACACAACAAGAAAATCAAATTGCTTGGACTTATTTGTATAAAGTTGTGAACTTATCGAATATTGTAATTCAGAATTTGGGAGGTAATGATGCTGAATTACCTACTCAAACTACTAAACACATGATGGGTCAAGCTAAAGCAGCAAGAGCTTATGCTTACTTTTATTTAACCCAATTGTTTCAAAGAGAGTATAACCCTACGCAAGAAATTTTACCTCTTTTTGATGGAGAGAGTAATTTATTTGCTAAGCAACCTGCGTCTGATATTTATGATTTAATTATTTCGGATTTAACTGTAGCTATAGATTTGTTAGGTGATTTTCAAAGAACTCAAAAATACCAAATCAATAAACCAGTTGCTCAAGGCTTGTTAGCATATACTTATGCTGCTATGGGTATGTATCCTGAAGCTAAAGTATTAGCTGACGAGATTATTGCTACTTCGGGTCATCCTTTAACTACTACTGCACAATTGGCTTTCCCTGGGGCAGGTTCTGGTTTCAATAGTGTAAACACTCCTTCTTGGATGTGGGGCTTCGATGTTACTCCAGACTTAGCTTATGGATTAGTTTCTTGGTGGGGTATTATGGATGTTTACACTTATAGTTATGCCGGTGCTGGTGATAGAAAAGCGATTGATAACGCTTTATATGCTCAGATTCCTGCAAATGATATAAGAAGAACTCAGTTTTCTACTGCTGCTGCTACATTGCTTATGCCAACTAATAAATTTTTCCACCAAGGAAGAGTTACTATGGGGCAACAAGTTGTTGAAACGGATTATATATACATGCGTGTAGAGGAATTTTATTTGTTAAGTGCTGAAGCTGCTGCTATGTCAGGAAATGATACAGCTGCAAAAGATAGGCTTAAGGAATTATTAGCTAGCCGTTTAGGAGGAGCTGCAAATGCTGCTGCTTATGTAGATCCACTTTCTGGTGACGCATTAAAAAAGGCAATTCATCTTCAAACAAGAATTGAGTTATGGGGTGAAGGAAAAAGTTATTTAGCATTAAAACGTAATAAAGCTTCAGTTACTAGAGGAACTAATCATGTGTTTTTAAATGGTCAAACTATTAATTATGACGAAACTCGTATGATTTTTAAAATTCCAATTATTGAAATGAACAATAATCCTAATATAACTGATCAAAATTAATAATAGTAAACTTTATAAAGTATGAAATTTAATAATATAAAATTATTTTCATTGTTCGCTATTCTCTTTTTTGGAGCATTAGTGTCTTGTGAAGATGAATCTTCAACGGAAGATTTAATAGGTAGTCAAAACTATGTAAGTTTTGAAGAAAATAGTACAGTATATCTTGTTGCTGGTGAAACTATGGTCAAACAAGCTAAAGTTTATGCCTCACAAGCGTCATCTGTTGATAGAGTTGTACAATTACGTGTTGTAACAGAGATTGTATCAGCTCCAACAGTGGTTGGTGTGCCAGTTAATCCTACTACAACTACTGCTAATGCAGCTAATTATTCTGTTGCTACATCGGTTACAATTCCTGCTGGTGCAAAGGAAGCTTCTTTTCCTGTTGAAATCATGGGAGTTGGCATTGGTACAGGTAAGGTTATCGTAATTGAAATGGTACCACAAGATGGAATAAATCTGTCAACAATTGTTAGTGGAACTCAGACTAATCAAAATCTTACTGCAATCAGCAAACGTTTGTTGATTAATATTAAAGAAATCTGTGGACAAAATTTGTTAAGAATTCAAATTAATACAGATCAGTATGGTTCTGAAACCACTTGGGAATTATATAGTAATTCTAACTTGGATACTCCTATTGCTTCAGGTGGTCCATATCCTGATCAAGCTAATCCTGGAGTTTATCCTAGACCTAATGTAGATGTTTGTTTACCTGATGGTGATTACACATTCGTTATTTATGATAGTCCTTATTCTGATGGTATGGATAGTGGTTACGGAGCTGGGTTTTATCGCTTAGTTACTATGCAGCCTAATTTAAGTGCTGAAATTAATGAAATCGCTAGAAATGGTGTTTTCGGAGCTTTCGATATAGTAGAGTTCTCTCTACCTTAATTAGTAAAGTTTTAATTAAAGCCGGTAATTTTGATTACCGGCTTTTTTTTTGTGTAATTTTAAGACTGCTTTTTATTATATTTGCAATTCCCAACTGTAGAAAAACAAAAAATTAAAGTAAATTTATTATATTTGATAAAAAAATTAGAATGAAAAAAGAATTATTATTGTTTACCTCTTTGCTTTGTTTTGGGGTAATTAGTGCTCAAACTGAAAAAGAAATCAAGAAAGTTGTTTCGACGTACAATTCTGATGATTTCAATCGATTAAAATCTGTCTTCGATGAAAATGATTTAAAGACACAGAAAAAGATTGATGATTTTTTAGTGGCTAATCCAACTGTCCAGATTCAAATGGAATCTGATGGAAAATTATATAGAATTGTTGATGTAATAGAAGGTAAGCCTGTATATATCTCAACAGACAATCGCTCTGCTGCGATAGCTTCCAGAACTCATAGACTCTACCCAGGTGGTACTTTAGGTCTTAGTTTAGAAGGTGAAGGAATGAATGTTGGTGTTTGGGACGGTGGATGGGTTCTTAAAACTCATGTAGAATTTAATTCTCCTACTTCAAGAGTTGTTACACCGGATAATTTAGCAATAACTCCAGAAACTAATTTTCATGCTACACACGTAGCGGGTACAATAGCCTCTGCAGGGATAGTCACTTCTTCAAAAGGAATGGCTCCAAAATCAAATATCAAATCCTACGACTGGTCTGGCGATCTTACCGAGGCAATGATTGAAGCTTCGCAAAATGGTTTGTTAATTTCTAATCATTCATACGGAGTTCCTATTTATACTGAAGGGAATGTTCTTAACGTTCCTATTTGGTATATGGGTTGTTATAATGACACCGCGGTTGCTTGGGATCAATTAGCTTACTCATATCCTTATTATCTTATGGTTGCTTCAGCAGGTAATTCTGGAGCCGATTTTTATGAAGGTGGTTTGGGTTCTGGCGGTTATGATAAATTAACAGGTAATAAGAACGGAAAAAATAATTTAGTCATCGCAAATGCAAACCCTTCAGTACATCCTATATCAGGAGCTATAACTGCTCTAGTAATCAATGTAGGTAGTAGCCAAGGACCAACCGATGACGGTAGAATTAAACCAGATATTGCCGCTGACGGAACAAATGTCTATTCCACGTTTGATACCAATGATAATGCTTATGATTCTATATCAGGAACTTCAATGGCTTCACCAGTTGTTTCAGGATCATTAACACTTTTGCAAGAGCATTATAACAATTTGAATGCTAGCTTTATGAAGTCAGCCACTTTGAGAGGTTTGGCTTGTCATACTGCATTAGATGATGCTAATATACCAGGACCAGACACTCGTTTTGGTTGGGGATTATTAGATACGCAAGCGGCTGCAAATGCCATCACTGGTAACAATAACGGAAGTGCTTTAATTCTTGAGTCAACTTTAACAAGCGGACAAACATTTACTTACACATTTAATGCATCTTCTACTGAAACTTTAAAAGCTACTATTTGTTGGACAGATCCAGCTGGAACTTCCAGAAACGGACAATTAAATAGTCCAACTCCTGTTTTGGTTAACGATTTAGATTTAAGAGTTTCAAATAGCTCTCAAACGTTCTTGCCTTGGAAATATGATTTAAGCAATCTAGATGGTGGAGCTATTAAAGGAGACAATTTAGTTGATAATCTTGAAAGAGTAGATGTAGTTAGCCCTGTTGCCGGTCAATATACCATTACTGTTAGCCACAAAGGTACTTTAACTAGTGGAAGTCAAGCGTTTTCATTGATTTTAACAGGAGGTAATTTAGTGTTAAACACAAACGATGTTGCCTTACAAGAAGCAAAGATTTGGCCAAATCCAGCCAAAGACGTTTTAAACGTTTACATTCCTTCCCTTCAAGACAACGCTATTATGACTATCTATGATATCCATGGTAGAACTGTTTATACTCAGGAAATACAAAACCAAGAATTAAATCACTCAATTAATACTAGTAATTTTTCAAGTGGAGTATATTTCTTAAACATTCTAAGTGGTACTAGTTCGTTAAATAAAAAAATAATTATTGAATAGTTTATCATTCAAAAAGTTATAATATTGTGAAAGAAGCAAACCTTTAGGCTTGCTTCTTTTTCATTTTATATTAAATCAATTACATTTGCACAAAAATGAATCCTAATGCGAATTATACTTGCTGTTGTTTTTTTGTTTATAACTTCTATATCAGTATCCCAAACTAAATTAGGATCTATCGGATCTGGTAGAGGTGGAGACAATACAGGAAATGAAAAAAAAACAAAATCTCCCGGATTACTAAATTCTGAGCCTGCCAAAATCTCCGAATACAAAATCATTACCATAGAGAGAGACACCACGCATTACGATACTTCGTTAACAATTAAAAAAGAATACAAATACAACTACCTTCGTAAAGATAATTTCGGCTTACAACAATTTGCTAACGAGGGGCAGACGTATACTACTTTAGATTTTGGAATAAATCAATTTAATCCCTATCCTGAAATCGGTTTCAGCGGGAAACATTTCAATTATCTAAAAGCAAACGATATTAATTATTATCACGTTCCAACTCCTCTAACAGAATTGTATTTTAAAACCGTTATGGAACAAGGACAAAATCTCGATGCATTCATTACATTAAATACATCCCCAAGACTTAACTTTTCAATTGCCTACAAAGGTCTTCGTTCCTTAGGAAAATATACAAATCAACTTTCAAGCACAGGGAATTTTCGATTCACAACCAATTATCAAACTCAGAGTAAACGTTATCAACTCAAAGCACACTTTACAGCACAAGATATTCTTAACGGAGAAAACGGCGGAATAATAAACTTAGAAGATTTTGAAGGAGGTGGCGAAGACTTTAAAAATCGTATTCGCCTACAAGTTTATTTAACTGATGCACAAACATTTTTAAAAGGAAATCGCTATTTCTACGACCACTATTTCCGTATAAACAAAAACGATTCGCAAAACAATTTATACCTGCATCATCAACTTAATTATGAACATAAATTTTATAACTACAAGCAAACAACCGTTGCAACCACTATTATTTCCGATGAAGGAAACACTTTTGTAAATCGTTTTGGAGATTCGTATGTTATAAACAACATCAACGATGAAACACGCTACAACCGAATGTACAACAAAGTCGGAGCCTTGTATGAAAACAAGTTACTCGGCGAATTTCAGTTTTTTATAGAAGATTTTAGATATAATTATTTCTACAATAGAGCTATTATTCAAGGTGACCAACTTATTCCAAGCAATTTGAACGACGAAATTCAATCCGTTGGGGGTCAATATACCTACCAAAAAAACAAATGGAACGGAAAATTCTCTTATACATCTTCCATCACAGATCAAAGTCTTTCCAATCTCAACGGAAAGCTAATTTTCAATTACAACGAAAAAAACAGCATCGATTTACGTTATCAAAACCTAAACCGATTGCCAAATCATACATTTTCACTGTTTCAAAGCAGTTATGTAAATTACAATTGGTCAAACAATTTTAAAAACGAAAAAATAAACAACATCGAAGCCACATTAAAAACCCAATGGATAGATGCTGCTCTTCAACTCACTACACTTAACGATTACCTCTATTTTAGCCAAGACGAGGCACCACAAGATCAACTTTTGATAACTCCAAAACAATACGATCAAACCATAAATTACCTGAGCATCAAAGCCGGAAAGGATTTAAAATTCTGGAAATTAGGCTTCGATAACACCGTTCTGTATCAAAAAGTTGATCAACAAAATGATATTTTAAACGTGCCAGAACTCACGCTTCGAAGTACTTTGTATTTCACCGGACATTTCTTCAAAAAAGCACTTTTTCTGCAAACAGGAGTCACAGTCAACTATTTCAGCAAATACAAAGCAAACGATTATAACCCTGTGATAGCGGATTTTTACGTACAAAACACACAAGAAATCGGCAATTTCCCAATGGTCGATTTCTTCATCAACGCCAAAATAAAAACCGCTAGAATCTACCTCAAAGCAGAGCATTTTAATGCCGCCATGACCGGATTCAACTACTATTCCGCACCAAATAATCCGTACCGCGACTTCATAGTTCGCTTCGGAATGGAATGGAATTTCTTTTTATAAGAAGCGGAATGGCTCGGGCTTTTTCAGCCATCCATTTTCCCGCCATCCGCTTTATCTTTTGCTCTGCAAAAGGATGCCGCTCCTGTCGGGGCTAGCAGCCAACCATCAAAAAATACCATTTCAAAAGTCTTACCATCGAACCATCGAATAATCCAGCCATCAAACAATCCAAAAATCGAATAATCGAATAATCCAAGTATCCAAAAATCCCTATCTTTGTTCCCGAAAAACAAACAAAATGAAATTCGCAAAAAACATATTAGAAACAATCGGAAACACGCCGCTTGTTAGAATCAACAAAATTACCCAAGAATTAGATTGTTTAGTGCTTGCCAAAGTCGAAACATTCAACCCCGGAAACTCCGTAAAAGACCGCATGGCAGTCAAAATGATTGAAGATGCCGAAGCAGACGGTAGACTAAAACCCGGTGGAACCATCATCGAAGGAACTTCAGGAAACACCGGAATGGGCTTGGCATTAGGAGCAATCGTTAAAGGCTATAAACTAATCTGTGTAATTACCGACAAACAATCCAAAGAAAAAATGGATATCCTTCGTGCCGTTGGAGCCAAAGTAATCGTTTGTCCAACCGACGTAGAACCAACCGATCCACGTTCCTACTATTCCGTTTCTAAACGATTAGGTTCAGAAATTCCAAATTCTTGGTATGTGAATCAATATGATAATCCATCCAATGCAATTGCACATTACGAACAAACCGGTCCCGAAATTTGGGAACAAACCGAAGGTAAAGTAACACACTTTGTAGTTGGAGTAGGAACAGGCGGAACCATTTCCGGAGTAGCAAAATACTTAAAAGAACATAATCCAAACGTTAAAATTTGGGGAGTTGATACGTATGGATCAGTCTTTAAAAAATACCATGAAACCGGAATTTTCGACGAAAACGAAATCTATTCCTATATCACTGAAGGAATCGGAGAAGATATTTTACCAAAAAACGTTGACTTTTCACTCATCGATGGTTTCACCAAAGTAACTGATAAAGATGCTGCCGTTTTTACTAGAAGATTAGCCCTAGAAGAAGGAATCTTTGTTGGAAACTCAGCCGGATCTGCAATAAAAGGTGTTTTGCAATTAAAAGAACATTTCAAACCCGAAGATGTTGTCGTGGTTTTGTTCCACGATTCAGGAAGCCGTTACGTAGGCAAAATGTTCAACGATGATTGGATGCGTGAACGCGGATTTTTAGATGAAGAAATTACCACAGCCATCGATTTAATAAAAGGACATAAAGATAAATCATTAGTTATTGTTCGCACAGAAGAATTAGTTTCGCATGCCATCGATCGATTAAAAAAATACAATATTTCGCAAATTCCGGTTATAGACACCACTGGTTTTGTAGGTTCAATAGACGAGTCTGACTTGTTTAAAAGCTACTTTTCAGATAAAAACATTGCCGAAAAACCAATTCGTGAAATCATGGGAAAACCGTATCCGATCGTGCAAGAAAACACACCGGTAGAAGAAGTTTCCAAACTCATTAATAAAGATAATCAAGCTGTTTTGGTTCAATTGGAAAACGGGAAATACCATATTATTACGAAACACGATATCATTAGTTCGATAAAATAAGTTGAAAAATGAGAATCATTAGATTAGTTTCAGATTTAAATCTAATTAAAATCACATGAGTAAAAAAAAGATAAAAGAATCTGATTTCGCCTTTAAAGTTATAAAGGGCTTAGAAATTGTATCCAAAAAATTGATACAAACTAAAATCGAACGCAATCAATCAGTGATAGTAATGCAAAATGGAAAAATTGTTCAGCTCAATGCGGCAGATCTAAAAAAAATTGTAAATTAATTTATGATTTTAACTTAAAAGTATCCTTGGAAATTTATTTTTTCAAGGATTTTTTTTATTTTAGCTCATTAGACAAAGCCAATATTGATTTTACACGCCATGAAAGAAGACTTTCTCCATTATGTTTGGCAATACAAAAAGTTTGCATTCACCAATCTTCAAACCGTTTCCGGTCAAGAACTTACTATCATTCATTCCGGTTATTACATTCAACAAGCAGGCCCCGATTTTTTTAATGCTCAGATTATCATCGATAATCAGAAATGGGCAGGAAATGTAGAAATTCACTTAAAATCTTCCGATTGGTACGTACATCATCATGAAACCGATGGAAATTATGATAACGTAATTCTTCATGTAGTTTGGGAACACGATACCGATGTATTTCGAAAAAACAACTCTGTTATTCCGGTTCTTGAGCTTAAACAACATGTATCTAATGAGGTTTTACATCAGTATAAACAATTGTTCACTCAAAAAACATGGATAAACTGTGAAAATCAATTAACAACAGTAGATGATTTTACAATCTCTAATTGGATAGAACGTTTATTTTTTGAGCGTTTGGAGAAAAAAGCGAGCGAAGTTGAAATGCTTCTTCAAAAAAGCACCTTTGACTGGGAAGCGACTTTCTTTCAATTAATGGCCAAAAGTTTCGGACTCAATACTAACGGAGAAGCATTTTTAAAAATGGCTGAAAATATTCCGTTTTCAGTCATCAAAAAAGAACGATTTGAAATCGAGAATATCGAAGCTCTTTTTTTTGGAACAACCGGACTTCTTAATGATGATAATGAAGATTCTTACTATAATGATTTGAAAAAGAGATGGAATTATTTAAAACACAAATATCAATTACAAATTAATTATTTTCAACCACTACAATTTTTTAAACACCGACCGGATAATTTTCCAACCATTCGATTAGCTCAGTTGGCACAATTGGTTGCAAAACACCAACAAGTTTTTCAATTAATTAGTAAAGCCAATTCAAAGGATGTGATGTATGCTTTTTTTGATACTAATGTGTCAGAATATTGGAAATCTCATTATGTTTTTGATAAATCACATCCCAAAAAAAACAAAAAAATGTCTAAAAGTTTTATCGACTTAATGATAATGAATTGCATACTGCCCATCAAATTTGCATACAGACATTCTAACGGAAATATCAACCCTGAAGAACTAATCTCCTTAGCCACTGAAATTGCATCTGAGAAGAATTCAATTATAGAAAAATTTAGCCATTTTGGTCTAATTTCAACAAACAGCTATCATTCGCAAGCCATTCTTCAATTAAAAAAAGAATATTGTAACACAAATAAATGCCTGAATTGTGCAATTGGACAAAAGTTGATTAACTTTACTTCTTAAAAAAAATAGCATTATGGAAAATAATACCGTTAAACCATCCTTTGGACAAAAAATGAAAAAATATTTCTTTCGCTTTATTGTTTTATTCGTAGTCGCTTTCTTCGGTTATTTTGCATTTATCTATTATGTTCCTTATTCAGAAGGGGTTCGTTCTGGAGAATTAATTAAATTCAGCAAAAAAGGTGTGACTTTCAAAACATGGGAGGGAGAAATGAGTCAAGGAATTTCTGGTGCACAGATTTTTCAGTTTACTGTTCCATCCAAAGAAAAAGAAGTAATCACGAAAATGGAAAATCTGCAAGGTAGATATGTGAAACTCACTTATGTTGAGCGTTATAGAACTTTTTCTTGGTGGGGCGACACGCGTTATTTTGTTACTGCAGTTGAGGAAGAACAGTCACCATTTATTAATCCGAAATAATTATTTTTTGATGAATTGGATCACCTCCATTAGACTTTTTTTTGAAAAACACGGTTTTCATGTATCTTCCCGTCTGGCCGATAGATTAGGGATGAGAGCTACCAATGTCCGACTTTTTTTTATCTATATTTCCTTTGTAACGGTCGGTCTTGGATTCGGAGTGTACTTAACTTTTGCTTTTTGGTTAAAATTAAAAGATATGATTTATACAAAACGCAGTTCTGTGTTTGATTTATAATTATATTCAAAAAAGATGAACGATACTTTTTTTAAAACCATTTTTTTTTGCATCTTGCTGAACTAAATTTTAATCAAAATTTAACTTTATGAAAAAGTTACTCTCAATTATTACTTTATTACTACCAATTTTAGCATTTAGTCAAGAAAAAGGCTTAGACGAAAGAATTAATGATATCATTAAACCTGCCGTTGATGCAATGGCCAGTGTCTTTTTTTATAAACCTATGGCCGCATTTGGTTTTGATATGCCTTTAGTTGTTTTATGGTTAGTTGTTGGAGCTACTTTTTTCACTATTTATATGGGTTTTATTAACCTAAAAGGTCTCAAGCATGCTTATCAACTAATTCGTGGCGATTATGATAAGCCAGAAGATGATGGAGAAGTTTCTCATTTTCAGGCTCTTGTAACTGCTTTGTCTGGAACTGTTGGCTTAGGAAATATAGCCGGAGTAGCTGTTGCCATATCATTAGGTGGAGCAGGAGCAACGTTTTGGATGATTTTAGCTGGATTTTTAGGAATGTCATCAAAATTTGTAGAATGTACATTAGGTGTTAAATACAGAAAATTAAACGATTTAGGTGAAGTGTCCGGAGGGCCAATGTATTATCTTTCAGAAGGTTTACGCAGAAAAGGATATGCCGGTTTAGGAAAAGTATTAGCAGTAGCTTTTGCAATTCTAGCTATTGGTGGTTCATTTGGAGGTGGAAATATGTTTCAGGCAAACCAATCTTTTGCACAATTGTCTAATGTTTTTCCTTTTTTTGAAGGAAAAGGATTTTGGTATGGTTTGGTTGTGGCCTTTTTTGTTGGAATTGTAATTATTGGAGGTATCAAGAAAATTGCAAAAGTTACCGATAAAATTGTACCCTTTATGGTAGGGATATATGTTATCACGTCTTTAATAATAATATTTGTAAATTTTGCTCACATTGGAGATGCTTTTGGTGATATATTTTCAGGAGCATTTACTGCAGATGGTATTACTGGTGGTGTAGTAGGTGTTTTAGTTGTAGGATTTCAACGAGCCGCTTTTTCAAACGAAGCAGGTGTTGGTTCTGCCGCTATTGCTCACTCTGCCGTTAAAACAGATGAACCGGTAAGTGAAGGAATTGTAGCTTTGCTAGAGCCTTTTGTAGATACAATTATAGTGTGTACTATGACTGCATTAGTACTTATTTTCACTGGTTATGCAGAAGATACACAAGGAATGACAGGTTCGGCATTAACATCAGCTGCGTTTAGTAGCGTTTTGCCTTGGTTTAAATATGTATTATTGGTTGCCATTGTGCTTTTTGCTTTTTCAACGATGATTTCATGGTCGTATTACGGAATGAAGTCATGGACATTTTTGTTCGGGAATACTAAGAAAATGGAAAATCTATATAAAGCTCTTTTCTTAGTTTTTGTCGTTTTAGGAGCTTCAGCGAGTTTAGGAGCTGTGATAGATTTTTCTGATATGATGATTTTAGGAATGGCGTTTCCTAATATTTTAGGTCTATATTTTCTTTCCAGTGAAGTTAAGGAAGATTTAAAAGATTATTTCAAAAGACTGAAGTCTGGAGAAGTTAAAAAGTATGAGTAAAATCTAATTTTAATAGTATATGAATATAAAATCCTATTTCCGATTTGCTAAGCAACAACGAAATGGGATTTTTTTGTTGTTTCTTCTCATCATTCTTTTACAATTAGGCTATTTCTTTTGGATTTCAAATTCTACAGCTGAAATTAAGAAACCAAATGAAGAATGGCTGGCAATGCAATCTGTTATCGATAGCTTAAAAAATACGAATGAAAATCAAAAAACAGTGATTTATCCTTTTAATCCAAATTTTATAACGGATTATAAAGGTTATAAATTAGGAATGTCTGTAGAAGAACTCGATAAGCTTTTTGCTTTTCGAAAACAAAATAAATATGTCAATTCCGCAAAAGAGTTTCAGACTGTTACAGGTGTTTCGGATAGTTTGCTGAAAGTAATTTCTCCTTATTTTAAGTTTCCTGATTGGATAAATCAACCCAAGAAAGAATATATTTCCTATTCAAATAATAAAGTTGAGAATAATAAAGCAATTGTAAAAATCGACATTAATCAAGCAACCCAAGAAGATTTAATTAAGGTGTACGGAATTGGTCCGGCTTTGTCTGAAAGAATTTTAAAAAATAAAGAAAGCCTTGGTGGATTTGTTTCCATGGAACAAATGCAATTTATTTGGGGTTTAAGCCCTGAAGTAATCGAAAATCTCAACAAACATTTTGTGGTTACTTTAGAACCTAAAATTACTAAAATTGATATTAATAATGCTTCGGTTAAAGAACTGGCTAAATTTCCATACTTTAATTATACCATCGCAAAAGAGATTGTAACGCACCGAAGCATGAATGGTGAAATTAAAGATATTGAGGATTTAACAAAAATTAAAGGATTGCCTAATGAAAAAATCAAAATTATAGCCTTATATTTGGAATTCTAAAAAAATTAGACATTTTAAGCAAATAATTTTATTTTATGAATTCAGAATACTTTACGGAAGAACATCAATTATTTAGAACAACTTTACGCGATTTTTTACAAAAAGAAGTCGTTCCTCATATTGAAAAATGGGAAAAAACAGGAACCATAGAACGATTTATTTGGAAAAAATTTGGCGACATGGGTTTTTTCGGATTAACCTATCCTGAAGCCTATGGCGGAATGAATTTAGATTTATTCTACACCGTTATTTTTTTAGAAGAACTACAAAAAATAAAATCATCGGGTTTTGCAGCCGCCATGTGGGCTCATTCTTATTTAGCCATGACACATTTGAATGCCGAAGGCGATGAACGAATCAAGCAAGACTATTTAGCACCAAGTATTTCTGGAGACAAAATTGGAGCATTATGCATTTCTGAACCTTTTGGTGGTAGTGATGTTGCCGGAATGCGAACAACTGCTTTAATAAAAGGAGATAAATATGTAATAAACGGTTCAAAAACATTTATTACAAATGGTATTTATGCTGATTATTATGTGGTTTGTGCTAAAACAAATCCAAATCTTGGCAACAAAGGAATTAGTATTTTTTTAGTAGATACCAAAACACCGGGTATTTCTGCAACTAAATTGGATAAATTAGGTTGGAGAGCATCCGATACGGCAGAAATAGCCTTTGACAATGTAGAAATTCCACTTGAAAATTTAATGGGAGAAGAAGGAAAAGGTTTTCCATACATCATGCAACATTTTGCGTTAGAGCGTTTAATTATGGCAGTCAATGCTCATGCTCGTGCCGAATATGCTATTGAATACACCATAGAATATATGTCGCAACGCGAAGCTTTTGGACGCACAATCGATAAATTTCAAGCATTAAGACATACAATGGTGGAACATGCTACTGATGTTGAACACTGTAAGATTTTTAATTATGCTGCAGTTGCTCGATTGAATAAAGGCGAATATGTGGTGAAAGAAGCCACCATGGCAAAATTAAAATCTACTAAAGTAGCCGATGAAACTATTTATAGCTGTCTTCAAATGTTAGGAGGTTATGGTTATATGGAAGAATATCCGTTGGCTCGTTTATTAAGAGATAGCCGTTTAGGGCCAATCGGCGGAGGAACTTCTGAAATCTTAAAAGAGATTTTATCAAAAATGATAATTGACAAACAAAATTATAAGCCCGCAGTGGAATAATTTTAATAATTTATAGCAAATTAAGAAGCCTTACGATATTTTTTGTAAGGCTTTTGTAATAAATTAGTAAGTTTAGTCGTTGTGTTATAAAATCTAACTTATATGAAGACTAAACATTTTATTTATCTTTTTGTTTCAGTATTTTTGGTTTTCTCTTGTTCAGAAGAGAATGAAAATACTTTAAATCAATCTACTGATCAGACAATTACAGGTTACACATTTGTGACAGAATCAATTTATGAAGATCATCCGGATATCCAAAGCTACAAAAAGATTAATACAGGAATTGTTGTAAATAACAAAATAACAACAGTGACTTCTGAAACGTTTGTTAATGGAACTAGTAATGGAGTTCATTTGGCTTACGAATACATTTATGATAATTCAGGTAGAATAAAGAGTTATATTATTTACGGTGGTCCAGAAGTCGATGTAAAATATGATTTTTTTTATGAAAATAATTTAGTGGTAGCTATGGATAAACATTTTTTAGGAGGAGTTTTAAATTATAGAGTTGTTAATCCATCCCAAAATGTAGTTTATTTTGAGAAGTTAACCGAATCTCATCTAAATCCTTCAGCCCAAGCACTTTTTAGGCATATAGTTCATTTCGATCAAAATCAAAATATCATAAAAGCAGGAAGAGATAATAATTTTGATGGTGTGATGGATAATGAAAATAATTTTGTTTATCAAAATAATAATTTAATATCAGCACAATTTCCGGATGTGACCACTACTTATGAATATTCACCAATTATCAACACAGACAGTTTTTTGCATCTTTCATCTTTTGGGAAATTAAATTATTTAATAATGTGTGCCGAACAATTTTCGACCCCAAATTATAATTCTTCTTATTTTAATGCGGAGAGTTATGGTAGTTCAAACAATAATTTCAATTTGTCAGTAGGTCAGTCGTTAGAAGGAACTATAACTGTGAATAATCAAAACTTTATTCAAAGCAAAGTAAAAACTACACAAATTAGTACAGAAGAATTTACCGGTCATAACACCGAAACCACTACTTACTTTTTTGAATAACTAAAAATTATTTGTTTCAGGAAAGCGAAAATCAATCACGGTTTTCGCTTTTTTCATTTTTGCCATTTTGTATAATTTCATTGATTTCTTTGTGTTCTCCATTTTCAAGTTTTTCAACCATTTCTTCTTGGTCGTGATTTTTTTTGTTGATGTAAAACGAACTAAATATCGGAAAATGATCAGAACCGAAATAGTCCAACGTTTTTAATTCATCTACAAAAACATCGGTTGAATGAAAAAATAAATCAATCGGAAAACGGAAAAACCAATATTTTGCGTGAAAAGTTGAGAATAATCCTCTTCCCACACGAGCATCAATTAATTCACTGGTTTTTCTAAATAAAAGTGAAGATTTTGCCCAAGCAACATTATTAAAATCACCCACAACCACACAAGGTTCGTTTTTGGTTTTAACAACTTTTGCCAAACTTAAAAGTTCCCCATCACGTTCTTTGGCAGTGTCTTCTTCGGTTGGACTTGGTGGTGGGGGATGAACTCCGTAAAAATTAAAAACATATCCATCTTTAGATTTCATTCGAGCTTCAATACACGGAATATCATCAGCTACAAAATAATGAACTTTGTGCGAAAGAATTTCAAATTGTGAAAACAAATGAATTCCATACGTGTTTTCCAAAGCAACTTTTACGTGAAAAGGATAGGATGTATCAAAATGTGAAAGTGCATTTTCCCAATCTTTATTCGATTCCATTGTTAGAAATAAATTCGGATTATGCTTTTCAATCAGTTTAATAAATTTAGAATAATCATTATTTTCTTGATAAACATTAGCCGAAATAACGCTAATTGTGTTTGAACTTGATTTAGTTTTACTATTTTTTGGTATCGAATGAAAAGTAGAATAGGGATATAAATCTTTTATATGGTATATAATGGTTAGTGATGTAAGAATGATCAGAAGTATTGTTGTGGATGAATATTCTTCGATAAATAGTAATCCGCCAATTAAAGTTAAAGTCAACAAGAATAATAATTGCAGTTTTCCAAATTCAAAAAACCTGAAAAACCAATGCGGATTTTGAATTAATGGAAGATAACTGCAAACAATTAAAATAGAAGACAAAATACAAAACCACATAGTTTTTAATTTTAAAACTGAAAAATACTAAAAAAAGTCCGGTTAATTCTAATCGAAGTAATTTTTGTTTGGGAATTAGATACTATTAATAGGTAAGCAATTCATTTTATGTACTTCTAAAAAAATAAATCAATTAACTTTATTTCTATTTCAAATAAATTGTTACTTTTGCACCCTAAATGAGAGGAGGTGTCTAGATTATGTTAATTATACCAATTAAAGACGGAGAAAATATCGACAGAGCGTTAAAACGCTACAAAAGAAAATTTGATAAAACAGGAACTGTTCGTCAGTTAAGAGCACGTCAGGCTTTTATTAAACCATCTATTGTCAAAAGAGCACAAGTTCAAAAAGCTCAGTACATCCAAACATTGAGAGACAGTGTAGAAATGTAATAGCATTTTTTATAAAAATAAACCGTTAGTTTGATAAGTTTTGTAACTTTGAGGCTAACGGTTTTTTTATGCAATCCAATCAACAAGCTTTTCACGATTATCTTCAAATGCAAAAGAATTATTCTTTGCATACGGTAAAAGCTTATTTAAATGATATAGCAGAATTTGAATCATTCAATAAAATTCATTTTGAACAAGATTCTATAGACAAAGTCGTTTATCCACAAATTAGAAGTTGGATTGTTTCTTTGGTAGATAATAATATTTCCGCTTCATCCGTAAACCGAAAAATTTCTTCCTTAAAAAGTTATTATAAATTTTTGTTGCGAATCAAGCAAATTGAACAAAGTCCGTTGTTAAAACACAAAGCTTTAAAAACGCCAAAAAAAATTCAAATTCCTTTTTCGGAAAAAGAGGTAGATTTGGTTTTAAATCAAATTGTTTATCCGGAAGGGTTTGAAGGCGTTCGTGACAAACTAATTATCGATTTATTTTATACCACCGGAATAAGAAGAACCGAATTAATTAATCTGAATTTAAGCGGAATAGATTTTTCAAATGCAACGTTAAAAGTGTTAGGCAAGAGAAATAAAGAACGTATTATTCCTTTGTTGCCAATTATAACAAATCAATTAAAGAGCTATATTGTTCAACGTAATCAACTTCAGGAAATTAAAGATTCAGACAAATTATTTTTAACCCAAAAAGGTGTTAAATTGAATGATACACTTGTGTATCGATTAATAAATATGTACTTTAGTAATGTCTCCGAGAAGGTAAAAAAAAGCCCTCATATTTTGCGGCACACGTTTGCAACGCACTTATTAAATAACGGAGCAGATTTGAATTCAGTGAAAGAATTATTAGGACATTCGAGTTTGGCTTCAACTCAGGTTTATACCCATAGTAGTTTAGCAGAGTTGAAAAAAGTATATGGAAATGCTCATCCTCGAAACCAGAAATAATTATTTTAAATTGTTTAACCTTAAAAATTAGATTATGAAGGTAAATGTTAATGCTGTAAACTTTAATATTGACGGAAAGTTAGTAGATTTCATTCAGGTTCGAATGGATAAATTAGAAAAATATTATGACAAAGTAGTTGTAGCCGATGTTTTTTTAAAGGTAGAATCTACCAGTGAGAAAGAAAATAAAATTGTTGAGATTAAAATTCATGTCCCGGGAGACGATTTTATGGTAAAAAAACAATGCAAAACGTTTGAAGAAGCAGTTGATTCTTCTACAGAAGCATTAGAACGTTTGCTTTTAAAAAGGAAAGAAAAAATCAGAACACATATATAGTATAAATTTTTTTAAAAAATGTTTTGATTGACAAATAAATTCTATACATTTGCAGTCCGTTAGAAATAGCGGACTTTTTTTATTGAGTAACGCCGGTGTAGCTCAGCTGGCTAGAGCAGCTGATTTGTAATCAGCAGGTCGTGGGTTCGAGTCCCTCTATCGGCTCAATTAAAAGATTAGTATGAAAATGTTTTGTAAGAATAAGATTCTAAAGCATTTACGTTCATTTAAAAGTTTAAAAATTTTGAGGGGAGATACTCAAGCGGCCAACGAGGGCGGACTGTAAATCCGCTGATTACATCTTCGCAGGTTCGAATCCTGCTCTCCCCACAAATTTTAAATTGAAAAGATTAATTTCTTGCCGGTGTAGCTCAGGGGTAGAGTGCTTCCTTGGTAAGGAAGAGGTCACGGGTTCAATTCCCGTCATTGGCTCAAAATTGTAAGAATTAAACACTATTATATAACTAAGATTTAAATTAATTAAAATGGCAAAAGAAAATTTTAATCGTAACAAGCCACACCTTAATATTGGAACTATTGGGCACGTGGATCACGGAAAAACTACTTTAACTGCAGCAATTACGAAAGTATTGTCTGATAAAGGTTACTGTCAAGCAAAATCGTTTGATCAAATTGACAACGCTCCTGAAGAAAAAGAAAGAGGTATTACTATTAATACTTCACACGTAGAGTATGAAACTGCTAACCGTCACTACGCACACGTTGACTGTCCAGGTCACGCGGATTACGTTAAGAACATGGTTACTGGTGCTGCTCAAATGGACGGTGCTATCTTAGTGGTTGCTGCTACAGATGGTCCAATGCCACAAACACGTGAGCACATCCTTTTAGGTCGTCAGGTAGGTATTCCAAGAATCGTTGTATTCATGAACAAAGTGGATATGGTTGATGATGCTGAGCTTTTAGAGCTAGTTGAAATGGAAATCAGAGACTTATTGTCGTTCTATGATTATGATGGAGATAATGGTCCAGTTATCCAAGGATCTGCTTTAGGTGGATTAAATGGTGATGCTGCATGGGTTGATAAAATCATGGAATTAATGGATGCTGTTGATGCTTGGATCGAAGAGCCAGTGCGTGATAATGCAAAACCATTCTTGATGCCTGTTGAGGACGTATTTACAATTACTGGTCGTGGAACTGTTGCTACAGGTCGTATCGAAACAGGAGTTGCAAACACTGGAGATCCAGTTGAAATCATCGGTATGGGTGCAGACAAATTGACTTCTACAGTAACTGGAGTTGAAATGTTCCGTAAAATCCTTGATAGAGGTGAAGCTGGAGATAACGTAGGTCTTTTATTGAGAGGTATTGACAAAGCTGATATCCGTAGAGGTATGGTAATTTGTAAGCCAGGTTCAGTAAAACCACACGCTAAATTCAAAGCTGAGGTTTATATTTTGAAAAAAGAAGAAGGTGGTCGTCACACACCATTCCACAACAACTACCGTCCACAGTTCTATGTAAGAACAACTGACGTAACTGGTACTATTTCTTTGCCAGCTGGAGTTGAAATGGTAATGCCAGGTGATAACTTAACTATCGACGTAACTTTGTTGAGCCCAATCGCTCTTAACCTAGGATTACGTTTTGCTATCCGTGAAGGTGGTAGAACTGTAGGTGCTGGTCAGGTTACTGAAATCGTTGAGTAATTCTTTAAATATATAAAGCCAGTTCATATTCTTCGGAGTATGACTGGCTTTTAACAAACGGGTGTAGTTCAAGGGTAGAATAGCGGTCTCCAAAACCGTTGATGGGAGTTCGAATCTCTCCATCCGTGCAAAAATCAATTATAATGACAAAAGTTGTTAACTATATAACAGAAGCTTTTCAAGAACTTAAAACTAACGTAACTTGGTTGCCTTGGTCAGAAGTACAACGTCTAACCATTATTGTAGCAGTTTTTACAATCGTATTTTCTTTAGCTACTTGGGGTGTTGATGAAGTTTTCAGAAAAGCAATATCAGGATTTTTTAATTTGATAAAAGGATAATATCTGTTATGGCTGATAGTAGTTTAAAAAAGTGGTATGTAGTTAGAGCTGTAAGTGGCCAAGAGAATAAGGTTAAAACTTATATCGAAAACGAAATTAATCGTCTTCAATTAGCAGATCATATTGCTCAGGTTTTAGTTCCTACCGAAAAAGTAGTGCAAGTAAGAGATGGCAAAAAAATAGCAAAGGATAAAGTATATTTTCCGGGCTATGTAATGATTGAAGCTAATTTGATAGGTGAAATTCCACACATTATTAAATCTATTACAGGAGTAATTGGTTTTTTAGGTGAAGTAAAAGGTGGAGATCCTGTGCCTTTGCGTTTATCTGAAGTAAACAGAATGTTAGGAAAAGTAGATGAATTGGCTGTAACTGCCGACACTCAAAATATACCGTTCAATATTGGTGAAACCATTAAAGTTATTGACGGTCCTTTCAACGGTTTCAACGGAACAGTTGAAAAAATTAATGAAGACAAGCGTAAACTTGAAGTAATGGTGAAAATTTTCGGAAGAAAAACACCATTGGAATTAGGATTTATGCAAGTAGAAAAAGTATAATTTGTTACATTATTATAAACCGCATCTTGCTTCCAACTGAGATGTGCTAAATTTTTTTAAAAACAATGGCTAAAGAAGTTAGTAAAGTAGTTAAACTACAAGTAAAGGGAGGTGCCGCGAATCCTTCGCCACCGGTCGGACCTGCTTTGGGAGCTGCTGGAGTTAACATCATGGAGTTCTGTAAGCAATTTAATGCGAGAACTCAAGATAAACCCGGCAAAGTTTTACCAGTACAGATTACTGTATACAAAGACAAATCGTTTGATTTTGTTGTAAAAACTCCACCCGCTGCTATCCAATTATTGGATGCAACAAAGCTAAAGTCAGGTTCAGGTCAACCAAATCGTAAAAAAGTAGCAAGCGTTACTTGGGATCAAATTAGAACAATTGCCGAAGACAAAATGGTAGATTTAAATGCATTTACTATTGAGTCTGCTATGAGTATGATAGCAGGAACAGCTCGTTCTATGGGTATAACAGTATCAGGAGTAGCTCCTTTTTAATTAAAAGAAAGACATGGCAAAATTGACAAAAAAGCAAAAAGAGGCTGCAGCAAAAATTGAAAAAAGTAAACTATATTCTTTAAAAGATGCTTCTGCATTATTAAAGGAAGTTGCTTCTGCAAAATTTGATGAGTCTGTTGATATCGCAGTAAAATTAGGAGTTGATCCTAGAAAAGCGAATCAAATGGTAAGAGGTGTGGTAGCATTACCACACGGAACTGGTAAAGATGTTAGAGTTTTAGCACTTGTTACTCCAGATAAAGAAGCGGAAGCTAAAGCTGCTGGTGCAGACTATGTAGGTTTAGACGATTATTTACAAAAAATTAAAGACGGTTGGACAGATGTTGATGTAATTATCACAATGCCTGCTGTAATGGGTAAATTAGGTCCATTAGGTCGTATTTTAGGACCTAGAGGTTTAATGCCAAACCCAAAAACAGGTACGGTAACTATGGATGTTGCAAAAGCAGTTCAAGAAGTTAAAGCGGGTAAAATCGACTTTAAAGTTGATAAAACCGGAATCGTTCATGCCGGAATTGGAAGAATTTCTTTCAATGCAGACATGATTGTAGATAACGCTCACGAAATTATTCAAACATTAATCAAAATGAAACCAACTGCAGCAAAAGGTACTTATATCAAGTCTATTCACTTGTCAAGTACTATGAGTCCTGCAATTGCTTTAGATCCTAAAGCAGTTTAATTGGTAGTTAAACAATTATATTATGACTAGAGAAGAAAAATCAAGAGTTATTGAAGATTTAACTGCACAGTTGGCTGATAGTAATGTTGTCTACATTGCAGATATTTCTAACCTTAATGCTGAAACTACTTCAAATCTTAGAAGAGCTTGTTTCAAAGCCGGAATTCAATTAAATGTTGTAAAAAACACTTTGTTGGAAAAAGCAATGGAAGCTTCTGCTAATGATTATGGAGATTTACCTTCAATATTAAAAGGAAATACTTCAATAATGATTGCTGAGAACGGAAACGCTCCTGCAAAAATCATTAAAGAATTCCGCAAAAAATCTGATAAACCTCTTTTAAAAGGAGCTTATATTTATCAAGCAGTATTTATTGGTGATAACCAATTAGATGCACTTGTAGCTCTTAAATCAAAAGAAGAAGTTATCGGAGAAATCATCGGTCTTCTTCAATCTCCTGCTAAAAATGTTGTATCTGCCCTTAAATCGGGTGGTGGCAAAATTGCAGGAATTGTTAAAACCTTATCGGAAAGATAAGAACCCCGCGAGAACGCACTTAATAAATTATATTTTACAAACTATTTAAATCGATAGAAAAAATGGCAGATTTGAAACAATTCGCAGAACAATTAGTTAACTTAACAGTTAAAGAGGTTAACGAATTAGCAACAATTTTAAAAGATGAGTATGGAATCGAGCCTGCAGCTGCTGCTGTAGTTGCTGGTCCAGCTGCTGGTGGTGGAGATGCTGCTGCAGTAGAAGAGCAAACTGAATTTACAGTTGTATTAAAAGAAGCTGGTGCTTCTAAATTAGCTGTAGTTAAAGCTGTTAAAGAATTAACAGGTTTAGGTCTTAAAGAAGCTAAAGATTTAGTTGATGCTGCTCCTTCAAATGTAAAAGAAGGTGTAACTAAAGATGAGGCTGAAGGTCTTAAAAAATCTTTAGAAGAAGCTGGAGCTGTAGTTGAGCTTAAATAAGCTAACTTAAGTTTTGAGAACTAGGTTTAGGTCTTGGATTAACCTCCAACGACCTAAACCATTTTTCGTATAATAAAATTATACACTATTTTATTATCAAATAGTTTAAAATACCCTATTATTTTTGATCACTACGAAGAAAGAAAATTGAAACAGAGCAATCTGAAAAATTTTTAAAGATGTATTGATTACAAAAAGAAAGTATTAATTAAACAGTGTATTTACACAAAAAATAATTACTTTTTTTTAATCAAAATTTTGTCCATAGATGATAACAAATCAGACTGAAAGATTGAATTTTGCCTCAACTAAAAATATACCGCAATATCCCGATTTTCTGGATATTCAGGTAAAATCTTTTAAGGATTTTTTCCAATTGGAAACCAAATCCGATGAAAGAGGCAACGAAGGTCTATACAACACCTTCATGGAAAATTTTCCAATCACCGATACAAGAAACAATTTTGTACTTGAATTTTTAGACTATTTTGTAGATCCACCTCGTTATTCTATTTCAGAATGTATCGAAAGAGGTTTAACCTACAGTGTGCCTTTAAAAGCTAGACTAAAACTTTATTGTACAGATCCGGAACATGAAGACTTTGAAACAATAGTACAAGATGTCTATTTAGGTACTATTCCTTATATGACACCTAGCGGTACTTTTGTAATCAATGGTGCTGAAAGAGTTGTTGTGTCGCAGTTACACCGTTCACCTGGTGTTTTCTTTGGACAGTCATTCCATGCCAATGGAACCAAATTATACTCTGCCCGTGTAATTCCTTTCAAAGGATCTTGGATAGAATTTGCTACCGATATCAATAACGTAATGTACGCGTATATCGATAGAAAGAAAAAATTACCTGTAACTACTTTATTCCGTGCAATCGGTTTTGAAAGAGATAAAGATATTCTTGAAATCTTTGACCTTGCTGAGGAAATTAAAGTATCAAAAACAGGACTAAAAAAATACATCGGACGTAAATTAGCTGCTCGTGTGTTAAACACTTGGCACGAAGATTTCGTTGATGAAGATACTGGAGAAGTAGTTTCTATCGAAAGAAACGAAATCATCTTAGATCGTGATACCATTATCGATAAAGATAATGTGGAAGAAATCATCGACTCTAATGTGAAATCTATTTTGTTGCACAAAGAGGATAATAATCAAGCAGATTATGCCATTATCCACAACACGTTACAAAAAGATCCAACCAACTCAGAAAAAGAAGCCGTTGAGCACATCTACCGTCAGTTGCGTAATGCAGAACCGCCTGATGAAGAAACCGCTCGTGGTATTATCGATAAATTATTCTTCTCAGATCAACGTTATAACTTAGGTGAAGTTGGTCGTTATAGAATGAACAAGAAATTAGGTTTGGATATCCCAATGGAAAAACAAGTGTTGACCAAAGAGGATATTATCACAATCGTAAAATATTTGATCGAATTAATCAACTCTAAAGCAGAGATTGATGATATTGATCACTTGTCAAACCGTCGTGTTAGAACAGTTGGAGAACAACTTTCTGCACAATTTGGTGTAGGTCTTGCTCGTATGGCTAGAACTATCCGTGAAAGAATGAACGTTAGAGATAACGAGGTGTTCACGCCTATCGATTTGATTAATGCCAAAACATTATCATCGGTAATCAACTCTTTCTTCGGAACCAACCAGTTATCTCAATTTATGGATCAAACAAATCCATTGGCGGAGATTACACACAAAAGAAGATTGTCTGCCCTAGGACCAGGTGGTCTTTCGAGAGAGAGAGCCGGTTTCGAGGTGCGTGACGTTCACTATACTCACTATGGCCGTCTTTGTCCGATTGAAACGCCTGAGGGACCAAACATTGGTTTGATTTCTTCGCTTGCTGTTTATGCTAAAGTAAACGGGATGGGATTCATCGAAACTCCTTATCGTAAAGTTACAAATGGTGTGGTTGATTTAAAATCTGAACCAATTTATTTAAGTGCAGAAGAGGAAGAAGGTAAGATGATTGCACAAGCAAACATTGAAATGGATAGTATCGGAAAAATTACCACCGATAAGGTTATTGCTCGTGAAGAAGGCGATTTCCCGGTAGTTGAACCAACTGTTGTTCATTACACAGACGTTGCTCCAAACCAAATTGCATCTATTTCCGCTTCGTTGATTCCTTTCTTGGAACACGATGATGCGAACCGTGCATTGATGGGATCAAACATGATGCGTCAGGCTGTACCATTGTTACGTCCTGAAGCTCCAATTGTTGGTACCGGTTTAGAAAGACAAGTTGCTTCTGATTCCAGAGTATTAATTAATGCCGAAGGAAATGGAGTAGTAGAATATGTTGACTCTGAAAAAATTACCATTAAATATGATCGTACAGATGCAGAACGAATGGTGAGTTTTGATTCAGATGATAAAACATATCAATTAATTAAGTTTCAAAAAACAAATCAAAGTACCTGTATCAACCTAAAACCAATCGTAAGAAAAGGCGATAGAGTTACAAAAGGACAAGTACTTTGTGAAGGATATGCAACACAAAACGGAGAATTAGCCATCGGTAGAAACCTTAAAGTAGCATTTATGCCATGGAAAGGATACAACTTTGAGGATGCAATTGTAATCTCTGAAAAAGTTGTTCGTGATGATATTTTTACGTCCATCCATATCGATGATTATTCATTGGAAGTTCGTGATACCAAATTAGGTAACGAAGAATTAACCAACGATATTCCTAACGTTTCAGAAGAAGCAACAAAAGATTTGGATGAAAACGGTATGATTAGAATTGGTGCCGAAGTTAAACCTGGCGATATTCTTATCGGAAAGATTACTCCTAAAGGAGAGTCAGATCCAACACCGGAAGAAAAATTATTACGTGCTATCTTTGGTGACAAAGCCGGTGATGTAAAAGATGCTTCATTAAAAGCTTCTCCATCATTACATGGTGTTGTTCTTAATAAAAAATTATTTGCAAGAGCCGTTAAAGATAAGCGTAAGCGTACTAAAGATAAAGATGATTTAGCTTCATTAGAAATGGAGTTCGAAGTTAAATTTAACGAATTAAAAGATAAATTAGTTGATAAATTATTCAACATCGTAAACGGAAAAACATCGCAAGGTGTAATGAACGATTTAGGAGAAGAAGTTTTACCAAAAGGTAAAAAATACACTCAAAAAATGTTGAATGCGGTTGAAGATTTTGCTCACTTAACAAAAGGTCAATGGGTAGCCGATGACGAAACCAACGTATTAGTTAACGATTTGATTCACAATTATAAAATCAAATTAAACGATTTACAAGGTGCGTTAAGAAGAGAGAAGTTTACAATTACTGTTGGAGATGAATTACCAGCGGGAATTTTAAAATTAGCTAAAGTTTACATCGCTAAGAAACGTAAGTTGAAAGTGGGTGATAAAATGGCAGGTCGTCACGGAAATAAAGGTATTGTTGCTCGTATCGTGAGAGACGAAGATATGCCATTCTTAGAAGACGGAACGCCGGTTGATATCGTATTAAATCCTCTTGGTGTACCTTCTCGTATGAACATTGGTCAAATTTATGAAACTGTGTTAGGATGGGCTGGAAAGAATTTGGGAAGAAAGTATGCAACGCCAATTTTTGATGGTGCTACAATCGATCAAATTAATGAATTAACAGACGAAGCAGGAATTCCAAGATTTGGTCATACCTATTTATATGATGGAGGAACCGGAGAACGTTTCCACCAAGCAGCAACAGTTGGAGTAATCTATATGTTGAAATTAGGACATATGATCGATGATAAGATGCACGCACGTTCTATCGGACCATACTCGCTTATTACGCAACAACCATTGGGTGGTAAAGCTCAATTTGGAGGTCAGCGTTTTGGAGAGATGGAGGTTTGGGCTCTTGAAGCATACGGAGCTTCTAGTACTTTAAGAGAAATATTGACGGTAAAATCAGATGACGTAATCGGTAGAGCAAAAACTTACGAAGCAATCGTGAAGGGTGAGCCAATGCCGGAGCCGGGATTACCAGAATCATTCAACGTTTTAATGCACGAATTGAAAGGTCTTGGTTTAGACATCCGATTAGAGGAATAAATAGTTTTCAGTCACAGTCTCAGTTAGCAGTTTTTCTGCAAGTTGAGACTGAGATTGTTTACAAATAATAAAGTTTTTAGGATTTATACCCGTAAACCGTTCCGATTTTTTATAGAAACAAATGTTTTTATAATTAGCACTTCAAGAAAGGCTTGAAGTTTAGAGAAGTAATTCGAGGTAGTGTTTATGATCAGAAGTTAGTTTTGACATAAATGAAAATCAATTTTTTAATTGCAAATAAATCAATAGTAAAAACTATGATGAATAATAGAAATAATAATAAAGACAAAAATCCAGTAAAGAGGTTTAATAAAATTACTATCGGTCTTGCTTCACCAGAATCAATTTTGGCTGAATCAAGAGGAGAAGTTCTTAAACCTGAAACAATCAATTATAGAACCCACAAACCAGAACGTGATGGTCTTTTCTGCGAACGAATTTTCGGTCCGGTAAAAGATTATGAATGTGCTTGTGGAAAATATAAAAGAATTCGCTACAAAGGAATCGTATGTGACCGTTGTGGTGTGGAAGTTACTGAGAAAAAAGTACGTCGTGATAGAGTAGGACACATCAATTTGGTTGTGCCAATCGCTCACATTTGGTATTTCCGTTCGCTTCCAAACAAAATTGGATACATTTTAGGTTTACCATCTAAGAAATTAGATATGATTATTTACTACGAAAGATACGTAGTAATTCAAGCCGGAATTGCCAAAAATGCAGAAGGTGAATCATTATCAAGATTAGACTTTTTAACTGAAGAAGAGTATTTAAATATTTTAGATACACTTCCGATGGAAAACCAATATTTAGATGATAATGATCCAAATAAATTCATCGCCAAAATGGGTGCTGAATGTATTATGGATTTATTAGCTCGTACAAATCTTGACGAATTGTCATATGATTTACGTCACGCGGCTAACAATGAAACATCTAAACAGAGAAAAACAGAAGCATTAAAACGTCTTAATGTTGTAGAGTCTTTCCGTGAAGCAAATTTAAACAGAGAAAATCGTCCGGAATGGATGATTTTAAAAGTAATTCCGGTTATTCCACCAGAATTACGTCCGTTGGTGCCGCTTGATGGTGGTCGTTTTGCAACATCAGATTTAAATGATTTGTATCGTCGTGTAATTATTCGTAACAATCGTTTAAAAAGATTAATGGAGATCAAAGCTCCTGAAGTTATCTTACGTAACGAAAAACGTATGTTGCAAGAAGCGGTTGATTCATTATTTGACAATACACGTAAAGCATCTGCTGTTAAAACAGAATCAAACAGACCATTAAAATCACTTTCAGATTCATTGAAAGGTAAACAAGGTCGTTTCCGTCAAAACTTATTAGGAAAACGTGTGGATTATTCTGCTCGTTCAGTAATTGTTGTTGGACCGGAATTGAAATTGTTCGAATGTGGTTTGCCAAAAGATATGGCTGCTGAGTTGTATAAACCGTTCGTTATTCGAAAATTAATCGAAAGAGGAATCGTTAAAACAGTAAAGTCGGCTAAGAAAATTATCGACAAAAAAGAGCCTGTAGTATGGGACATCCTTGAAAATGTAATCAAAGGTCATCCAGTATTACTAAACCGTGCTCCTACATTACACCGTTTAGGTATTCAAGCATTCCAACCAAAATTAATCGAAGGAAAAGCAATTCAATTACACCCATTAGTGTGTACGGCTTTTAACGCGGATTTTGACGGTGACCAGATGGCAGTTCACTTGCCACTTGGACCGGAAGCTATTTTGGAAGCACAATTATTAATGTTGGCTTCTCACAATATCTTGAACCCTGCCAACGGAGCTCCAATTACCGTTCCTTCTCAGGATATGGTTTTGGGTCTATATTATATGACCAAAGAACGTTTGTCTACTCCCGAACATAAAATTTTAGGTGAAGGCTTAACGTTTTATTCTGCCGAAGAAGTAAACATTGCTTTAAACGAAGGAAGATTAGAATTGAATGCTCGTGTTAAAATTAGAGCAAAAGATTTCAATGAAAAAGGTGAATTAGTATTCAAATTAATTCAAACAACTGCCGGTAGAGTATTATTTAATGAAGTAGTACCGGAAGCTGCAGGATATATCAACGAAGTTTTAACCAAAAAATCATTAAGAGATATTATTGGTAGAATTTTATCGGTAACAAATGTGCCAACAACTGCTGCTTTCTTGGATAACATGAAAGACATGGGATACAAATTCGCATTCCGTGGAGGTTTATCATTCAGTTTAGGTGATATTATCATTCCTCACCAAAAACAAGAATTGATTGCCGATGCAAGAGAAGAAGTAGATGCAATTACCATGAACTATAACATGGGATTAATCACTAACAACGAAAGATACAATCAAGTTATTGACGTTTGGACTTCTAAAAATGCTTTGTTAACAGAATTAGCAATGAAAAATATCCGTGAAGACCAACAAGGTTTCAACTCGGTATATATGATGCTTGATTCTGGAGCAAGGGGTTCTAAAGAGCAAATTCGTCAGTTAACCGGTATGCGTGGTTTGATGGCTAAGCCTAAAAAATCTACTGCTGGTGGTGGTGAAATTATCGAAAACCCGATTCTTTCTAACTTTAAAGAAGGTCTTTCAATTTTAGAATACTTTATTTCTACACACGGAGCTCGTAAAGGTCTTGCCGATACGGCTTTGAAAACGGCCGATGCCGGATACTTAACAAGAAGATTACATGACGTTTCTCAAGATGTTATCGTAAACACAGAAGATTGTGGTACGCTAAGAGGAATCGAAGTTTCTGCTTTGAAAAAGAATGAAGAAATCGTTGAAACGTTAGGCGAAAGAATTTTAGGTCGTGTTGCTCTTCAAGATGTAATCAACCCATTGAATTTAGAAGTTCTAATTGAAGGTGGTCAAGAAATTACTGAAGCAATCATGAAAGCTATCGAAGCTTCTCCTTTAGAAAGAGTAGAAGTAAGATCACCATTAACGTGTGAAGCCGCTAAAGGAATCTGTGCAAAATGTTACGGAAGAAACTTAGCAACAGGTCGAATGACTCAAAAAGGTGAAGCTGTTGGTGTAATTGCTGCACAATCGATTGGTGAACCAGGTACACAGTTAACACTTAGAACGTTCCACGTTGGAGGGGTTGCAGGAGGTATGTCTGAAGAATCAACCATTGTAACACGTTTCAAAGGAAGATTAGAATTAGACGACTTAAAAACGGTTAAAGGCGAAGATGCTGATGGAAATGCAATTGACATCGTAATCTCTCGTTCAACAGAATTAAAATTAGTTGACGAAAATACCGGAATCGTTTTAAATACACATAACATTCCTTATGGTTCTACCATTTTTGTAAAAGATGGTCAAACTGTTGATAAAGGAACAACAATCTGTAAATGGGATCCATATAACGGAGTTATTATTTCCGAATTTACCGGAAAAATTGCTTACGAAGATTTAGAACAAGGACAATCGTTCCAAGTTGAAATCGATGAGCAAACCGGTTTCCAAGAAAAAGTAATCTCGGAAGGAAGAAACAAAAAATTAATTCCAACTTTATTGATTTATGGTAAAGACGGCGAATTAATTCGTTCGTATAACTTACCGGTTGGAGCTCACTTGATGGTTGATGACGGCGAGAAAATTAAAGCAGGTAAAATTTTAGTAAAAATCCCAAGACGTTCGTCAAAAACTGGCGATATCACCGGAGGTCTTCCTAGAATTACCGAACTTTTAGAAGCTCGTAATCCATCTAACCCAGCAGTAGTATCAGAAATTGATGGTGTTGTTTCGTTTGGAAAAATCAAAAGAGGTAACCGTGAAATCATCATCGAATCTAAATTTGGCGAGATTAAAAAATACTTAGTGAAATTATCTAACCAAATCTTGGTTCAGGAAAATGACTTCGTAAAAGCGGGTATGTCTTTGTCAGATGGTGCAATTACGCCGGAAGATATCTTGAGAATTCAAGGTCCATCGGCTGTTCAACAGTATTTGGTAAATGAAATTCAAGAAGTTTATCGTTTACAAGGGGTAAAAATCAACGACAAACACTTTGAAGTAGTTATTCGTCAAATGATGCGTAAAGTAAGAGTGGAAGATCCGGGAGATACATTATTCTTAGAAGAGCAATTGGCTCATACAAAAGATTTCATCATAGAAAATGATAAATTATTTGGAATGAAGGTAGTTGAAGATGCTGGAGATTCTCAAAACTTGAAACCAGGTCAAATGATTACGCCACGAGAATTGCGTGATGAAAACTCGTTATTAAAACGTGAAGACAAAAACCTAGTATTGGCTCGTGATGTAATTACAGCTACAGCTACGCCGGTTCTTCAAGGTATTACGAGAGCTTCGCTTCAAACCAAATCGTTTATTTCTGCGGCATCATTCCAGGAAACAACAAAAGTGTTAAACGAAGCGGCTGTAGCTGGAAAAGTAGATACGTTAGAAGGCTTGAAAGAAAATGTTATTGTTGGACACAGAATTCCTGCCGGAACTGGTATGAGAGAATATGACAACAACATCGTTGGATCAAAAGAAGACTATAACGAATTGATGGCTGCAAAAGAAGAATATAATTATTAAGAACATGAGCGATAACAATCAACAACCAGGACAAATCAATATTGAATTGGATGAAAAAATTGCTGAAGGAATTTATTCCAACTTGGCTATCATTAATCATTCAGCCTCAGAATTTGTAGTGGATTTTGTAACACTAATGCCGGGTGTTCCCAAAGCAAAAGTGAAATCGAGAATTATCCTTACTCCTCAGCATGCAAAACGCTTGTTGAAAGCAATAGGAGAAAATATTCATCGTTATGAAATAGCTCATGGTGAAATAAAAGACACAGACCAACCACAGGTTCCTTTGAACTTTGGTCCTACAGGTCAAGCTTAATTAGCTTACTAATTGATAAAAACCTTCGAGAAATCGAAGGTTTTTTTTTGCTCTTAATCTCTGTGGGTAATCCAAAATAATCCCTCTTTGATGATTTTATTTTTTAAATCTTTTAAAAAATACCTATTTATAGGTATTTTTTAGCACCGTTTAAAGGGTTAATTTTGCTTTCAAAATAGGTTTGTCCCACCAAATCTTTAAAGAGCATATTATATCGATTTAATACTACAAGAGTGCATTTCGTCGATTTTTTTAACATATCATCGTCAAATATTTATTAGTGCGTATAAGTGGTGTAATTTTGACAAATAAATTAAGATTTCCAATAAATCAGGACAAGCGTAATTGTATAATATTAATTTACAATTAATTAACATTTGTTTAGAATAATTCTAAAATATGTTTTTCTTGTTTTTATTAAGAATTTAGTAACAATAATTTATTAAAAAGTGTTAAATAAACCTACATTTTTCATTTGAACAATAAATGATGTAAACTAACCAAACAAATACCACAAAAGTTAGATTGTTTTTTTAGTAGTGCTGCTAAGTAGAACTTAGCTTAATAATATTGTTATGGTTTTTAATCAATGAAATATAAAATTTTAATACAAGCCCTTAAATATGAAAATGAATACTAATTTTAATTCGATTCAGCATTTTTGCTTTACTATAAAAGCAGTAATTACCTTGATTTTCATTGTTTTTTCTGCGGAAAAAGTAAGTGGACAAAATGGTCAGTTTGTATTAAGCGATGGTTTAGGTGGTGATCCTTTCATAATTGGAAGTACTGCTTCTAATTGGCACTCTGCTCCATTTTTATCAAGTAAGAAAGATTCTCGTATACAATATCTCTACGAAGCTGAAGAATTAGGCTTAGCCTATTCAGAAGGTTATAGAACAATAACTTCACTTGCTTTTAATGTTACAGGATTTAGTAATTCTGCAATATTGTCTGTTTATGAAATGAAGAACATAACAATCAAAATGGGGCATACTATTGCTAATTATGATGGTTATGGAGGCAAAGAAGTTTGGGGTATTGATATGCCTTTAGAAGGTGAGTGTACATGGGCAGGTTCTCCTACTCCAGAATATTTGCAAGTAGTCAAAACTCCTTTTGATTTAATTATTAGTGAAACTGGATGGGTGGAGTTAGAGTTAGACATACCTTTTGTATGGGATGGAGTAAGTAGTATTGTTGTAGAAATTTGTAAATCTGATTCTGGAAGTTCATTTCCAAATCATAGGTATCAATTTGAAAGTACAAATAGAATATCTTCTACCGCATCATATACGTTAACGCGAAGTTTAAACTCGATTAATAATGGAGGTTCTGTTCATACTCCAGGCTGTGAAATGAAAAACAGAGGGCTTTCTTATAATACTTCTAGTTCAGTTTTAAATGCTAGCCAAAGAAAAATTCGACCCAATATCCGTTTCACCTTTCAATGTGCGGGTGCTCCTGAAGGCGGTGATGCAATTATTCTGTCTGAGAATTATTGTTTAGGCGGAGATGTGATACTTCATGTCGTTAATGACGAAAAATCATCTGGGCTAAACTATCAATGGGCATCTTCTCCTACAGATTTCGGTTTTGTAGATTTGCCAGGTGAAACGCAAGCCACATTAGTGGTTGAACGTGCAGAAGTTGACATGTGGTATCAAAGAACAGTTGGTTGTGATTATGATGTGCCGGCTGGATTACGTTATTCAGCACCCATAAAAGTAAAAGGTATAAATACGTGGGATGGAACGTTTTGGAGTTTTGGAACAGAACCAACAGTAAATGATCCTGTTAAAATTTCTGGAGATTTTGATACCGCAGTAGATGGAAGCTCAGTACTTGAAGCGTGTAGTTTACAAGTTCTTTCTGGGACTTTTACAGTAAAATCGGGAGATATTATTTCACTAAAAGAAAAGCTATTTGTTCACGATGATGCGACTGTTATTTTTGAAAATAATGCTAGTTTAATTCAAGAGAATAATGCCGCAATAAACGAAGGGAAAATAGTTTATAAAAGAGATTCACAACCTCTACGATTATTGGATTATACGTATTGGTCCTCTCCTGTATCAGGAATGACACCAAGTCAGTTTTCAGCAGGAACACCAACAAATAGAATATACCATTGGAATCATTTAACAACAGGTCTAAACCCGCAAAGTTGGGTTGGTGGTGTAGCCAATTTGCCAATGGTGGCTGGTAAAGGATATATAATTCGTGCTCCAAATGGTTATCCATCAACAGGAGCTGGAACAGTATTTGCCGGAGCATTTGAAGGAGTACCCAACAATGGTATAGTTACTGTACCTGCACAAGGTGACTTGGAAAAATGGAATCTGATAGGAAATCCGTATCCGGCAGCCATTGATATCGATAAATTTTTAATTGCTAATAGTAGTATTTTGGAAGGGACAATTCGTTTGTGGACTCATAATACACTTCCAAGTGCAATTCCATCGTATCCTGGTTTTTCACCTCAAGCATTAAATTATAGTTCGGACGATTATGCAACCTATAATTTATCTGGATCTATTGGTTTTCCTGCGGATAATTCAGGAGTAAATAATGCTACTCCGGGAAGATTTGTTGGAGCAGGTCAAAGTTTCATGGTAGCAGGTAGAGGAGCACCATCGGGGGATGTGATTTTTAACAATGAAATGCGAAAAAAAGAATCAGGATATGATAATTCTCAATTTTTTAGAAATGGTACTAGCAACCAAGCTGAAATTGAAAAAAATCGTCTATGGTTAGAAGTAATTCATCAAAATGGAAAATTCAATCAAACCATGGTAGGTTATATTGAAGGTGCTACAAATGATATTGATTGGGGTTATGATTCTAAATTTAGACATACTGGAGATGTCAAGATTTATAGTTTAGTTGGAGAAAGCAAATTAGCGATTCAAGGAAAAGCATTGCCTTTCAATTCTAACGATACTATTCCTTTAGGATTAACAACAATCTTATCTGGTGAGTTTATATTAAACTTATATCAGTTTGATAATTTCTTTGAAAATCAAGAAGTTTATTTATTGGATAAATATACTAATACATTTCATAATATTAAAGAGGGTTTATATGCTTTCACAAGTATATCAGGAACGTTTGACGATCGTTTTGAACTTCGTTTTACAAATGAAACGCTAAGCTTAAACCCAATAATTAATACAAAAAACAGTATTCTTTGTTATGCAAATGATTCTAACATTATTGTAAAATCGAAAGATGTTCAAATACAATCGATTATGGTTTTTGATAGTGCCGGACGATTATTATTTAATAAAAATAAAATGGATGCTACAGAAATAATAATTACAGATATAGCTAAAAACAATCAATTGTTGTTAGTTCAGATTACAACTGAAGATGACATAAAATCAACACAAAAAATTATATATTAATTAAAAATAAATAACGATTTAAATTTCAACAATGAAAAAAAAATACAATATTTTGAATCAATCATCTAAAGTAGATGTTTTATTATCCTTAAAAAAGTACACTTCAATTACATATATTGTAGTTCTTTTTATGTTTCTGTCTAATGACTTAAATGCTCAAGAAACTTATACATTGGGTGATGGTGTAGAATCTTATAACACGTTAGGAGTTTCTCCAATTGCTACGATAAACCGTAACAATAGATCACAGTATATGTATTATGCAGAAGAATTATATAACGCCGGATTTAATATTTCTGGAAATGTAGTTTCATTGGCAATTAATATTACAGAACTCGGTTTACCATCAAGTTTGAAACCTGAGAATATTAAAATTAAAATGGGGATGACAACTTCTTTTGAGATGGGACCAAACTTAGTTAACAATTTGCCTGTTTACTATGAATCATCAGTTGAAAATATAACTGAATTGGGTTGGTACACGTTCGAATTAGATACTCCTTTTGCATGGGATGGTTTTAGAAATATTATTGTTGAAATTTGTAGAAGTAATACAGATTTTGGAACTAGTTTTTCTATACAAGGAAAAAATTTCCCTATGGGTGAGATAGTAACTGCTGCTAACTATACAAATGATGCTTCTTTCAATGGATGTAGTTTGTCTAACCAAAACCTTTTACCAGCATTATTCGCTAGAAGAAGACCTAATATGCAGTTTACAATGACAAATCCTTGTGAAACTACTCCATCAGGAGGACAAACAATAGTATCAGCAGGACCTTATTGTGGCGGTGAAATGTTTACACTTTCTGTTCAAAACGGTTCTATCGAATCTGGTTTGTCATATCAATGGCAATCTTCTCCAAATGACAACGGACCATGGTCTGATATACCGGGAGCTACAGATGCTTTCTTGGAAACTTCTCAATCAATAGCAACCTATTACAGAAGAGCAACAACTTGTGATATAGCTTCTTCAACCGTATATGATTTTCCTCTACTTGTGGGTGGAGAAGGTTGTTATTGTACTTCATTAGTTGTAAATGAAAATGCAATAGGAGTAACAAGTGTTTCCTTAGAAGGAACAACCAATTCGTCTTCAAGTACACCTGCTTATACAAATTTTACAGGATTGCAAATTGAAGTAGAACGTGAAACTACAGTTTCTCTATCTGTAAATGTAAATACAATGGGCGGAACAAATTATACAATGGCATGGATTGATTGGAATCATGATGCTGTGTTTGATGTTAGCGAAGGATATGAGTTAGGTAGTGTAACAGGGGGAACTAATGTGAATTCCGGGATGGTAGCATCAATCGAAGTTCCTGCAGATGCAGTGTTAGGCTCAACTATTATGAGAGTTAGAACTAAACAATCAAGTTCCTCAGATTATCCATCGCCTTGTGATTCCATTGAGAATGGTGAAGCAGAAGATTATACTCTTATAATAACTGAGAACTTAAGCATTGGTGATTTTACCCCGTTAAGAGGCAATCTTATAATAGCTGCCAATTCAAATGGTATTCATTTTAAAGTTTCTGAAGAGTCAATTCAAAAAATTGAAATTTATGATCTAAGCGGAAGAGTGGTACTGAGTAAAAATGTTGCCGATGAAATTGAATTTTCTGTAACAGATTTTAATCAAACACAACAACTTTGGATTGTAAAAGTTGGCTTGACAAACGGACAACAAATTGCAAAGAAAATAATTTATTAAAAAAAAATATACCTACTAATAGTTTACCTAAATAAAATTACGATGAAATTTAAATTTAATTCTAAAATAGCTTTTTTAATATTGACTTTTCTTGTTACTATAACAAGTTCGGCTCAATGTAATGAACCTTCTGGCATAATAGTCGATAATATTGATGCTGTTTCAGCTACATTAACTTGGACCGCATCAACTTCTGCACCCGGAATAGGTTATAGTTTTGAAGTGCGGACATCAGGAGCTCCAGGTAGTGGAGTAAGCGGATTAATAGATAGTGGTTCTACAGTAGATGGTGTTTTAACCTCTCAAATTACAGGACTATTATCCGACACAAATTATTCAGTTTACATGAATTATCAGTGTACAGCTGCTCCATTATTCAGTAGTTGGACAACTGAAATTACTTTTACAACTAGCGTGTTATCTGCTCCGGATGCAGGAGCACCGGCTGGTTTATCAGACACATTTTTCTCCGCAAGATGGATAGCCGTTCTCGGAGCCACTGGATATCGCTTAGATGTTAGTGAGTTTAGTGATTTTTCAGTGATGTTACCTAGTTACGATAATTTATTTGTTTCAGGTAGTTCAACTAGTAGACTTGTTTCGGGATTAGATCCTTCAACAAATTATTATTACAGAGTGCGTGCAGAAGGAATTAGCGGAGGCGGACCAGTAACTAGTGCCAATTCAAATATAATCATGGTTACTACGTTCGATGAGCCAACTTTTGTGGCTGTTTGGTCTAATGGTGCTTGGTTAAATGATATTTATCCAACAGAAGATCATGATGTTATATTAGATGATAATTTTATTTCAGACGAAAATAACGAATATATGTTTGAAGTTAAAAGTATCACTTTAAATGAAGGATATACATATACTTTGACTTCAGGGTATAACCTTATTGTACATGAAAACATAATCAACAATAGTACTCCAAGTTCTTTTGTTGTACAAAATAATGCAAATTTATCACAATTGAATGATGAAGCAGCTGCTAACGAAGGTCAAATAACTGTAAAGCGTAACAGTTCAGAAATTTTCCGTTTAGATTACACTATGTGGTCATCGCCGGTTACAGGAACTCAAACGTTAAAACAGTTTTCTCCACAAACGGTTGACGGTCGTTTTTATGAGTATGATACTGCAAATGATATATACTCTCCAATCAATCCGTTAACAACAACTTTTGAACCAGGGAATGGTTATTTCATTAGAGCAGCTAACAATTATGTGGCTAACAATGGAACAAATTCACCACAGATTTGGGAAGGAACTTTTGTTGGAGTACCAACAAATGGTGAAGTTACTATCGATTTAAATACAGGTGGTGAAGGTTTTAATATGGTTGGAAATCCTTATCCAACAGTAATTAATGCAAATGCTTTTATGTTAGCAAATAGTAGTAATATTGAACAAACACTTTATTTTTGGAGAAGATTAAATGATAGTACAGGTGAAGGTGAAACAGGTTCATTCTACGCAACTTACAATGAAACTGGTGGAACAGGTACTCCTACAAGTGATGACCCAAATGGTTTCATTCAAGTTGGACAAGGGTTTTTAGTTAAAGCATTATCTACAGAATTAACCTTTAACAGCGATATGAAAACTCCTGATGAATTTGAAAATCAATTTTTTAGATATAATACCCCTACTCAAATTGAAAAACACCGTATGTGGTTAAATTTAACAAATGAAAATGGCATTTTTAGTAGAATGTTAGTTGGATATGTAGAAGGTGCAACAAATGATAAAGATCGTTTTGATGGGCGTTATATCAATGATTCTGAAGTAGCTTTAACTTCGTTAATTAATAATGAAGAATATGCAATTCAAGCAAGATCATTACCATTCAGTGTAGAAGACACAATTCAACTTGGTTTTAAAGTTGTTACAGCAGGAGAATACACTATTTCATTAAGCAAAATGGACGGTTTATTTGAAGCAGGACAATTGGTTTATTTAGAAGACACTTTTACAACAACTATTCATAATTTATCAGCTGCAGATTATACCTTTTCAGCTGAATCAGGTGATTTTAAAAATCGTTTTGTGTTACGTTTCACAAATGAAACGATGAGTATAGATCAACCGTTAAATGCTAATGCCGTTGCAGTTTTTGTTAAAGACAATTCAATCAACATAAACACCGGTAATGTTCAAATGAACTCGGTAGCCGTTTTTGATGTTCAAGGAAGAAAGTTGTTATCGCAAGATCAAGTTAATTCGTCAGAATTTATAATTAATACATTGGCAAAAAATAACCAAGTTTTAATTCTTCAAATTAGAGATGAAAACAATAACATTGTTAATAAAAAGATTATTTTCTAAGTCTGAAAAATTTATTTTATTTTAAACAAAAGTCACTAAGCCTCCAATATAAGGAGGCTTTTTTTATATAAGTTTTAAACGTAATTCATTTAGAATTTCAAATTAAAAACAATACATTTGAAAAAATATTTTTAAGGATGAGTAAAACAAAAAGCGAAGAATGGTTATTTGAAATTTCTCCAAAAAAATCAGCTTTTGAAATCAATTTTAAAGAGTTGTGGTATTACAGAGATCTTTTGATGTTATTTGTAAAAAGAGACATTGTAACTTTCTATAAGCAAACAGTTTTAGGGCCAATTTGGTTTATAATTCAACCTTTACTTACTTCTGTTATACAATTTGTCATTTTTAGTAAAATTGCAGATATTCCATCCGATGGAGTACCTTATTTCTTATTCGTGTTAGCCGGTAATATTTTATGGTTCTATTTTTCAGATTGCTTAAAGTCTGTTTCTGAAACATTTACTGCCAATCAAAGTATTTTTGGAAAAGTATATTTTCCTAGGATTATAATGCCTCTAAAAGTAATTGTTTCAAATTTGGTTAAGTTTAGTATTCAATTTGTTTTCTTTATTATTGTTTTGATTTATTATATTTCTCAAGGTTATGATATAAATCCATCTTCATTAATGCTAATTACACCAATTTTACTCTTCATGACAGCCATTTTAGCAATGGGAATAGGTATGATAATATCTTCATTAACTGTTAAATACAGAGATTTAAATTTTGTTGTTACATTTGGAATCTCTCTTTTTATGTACATAACGCCAATTGTTTATCCAACTACGTTGGTTTTAGAAAAAATAAATCCAAAATATCATATATTAGTATATTTAAACCCTCTAACAGGTATCCTAGATTTTTTTAAATATGCTTTTTTGGGCTCAGGTTCAATTGATTTAACTTATCTACTATACTCATTAGCCTTTGGTTTAGTTGTTCTTCTTTTAGGGGTCTTGGTTTTTAATAGAACAGAGAAGAGCTTTATTGATGTAATTTAATTTTAGTGAATAGATTTAAATGAGTAACGTAATATTAAAGGTTGAAAATATTTCAAAACAATACCGACTAGGAAAAATAGGTACCGGTACGCTAAGTCATGACTTAAACAGATGGTGGCACACTGTTAGAGGTAAAGAGGATCCGTATTTAAAAGTAGGAGAAGTAAATGATAGAAGTTCCAAAGGAAACAACCAATATGTTTGGGCATTAAAAGATATTAATTTTGAAGTACAAAAAGGTGAAGTTTTAGGAATTATCGGAAAGAACGGTGCCGGAAAATCAACTTTATTAAAAGTATTATCTCGAGTAACTTCACCTACTACAGGCACTATAAAAACTAAAGGAAGAATTGCAAGCTTGCTGGAAGTAGGTACAGGTTTTCACCCGGAAATGACCGGCCGAGAAAATATATTTCTTAATGGTGCCATTTTAGGAATGACCAAAAAAGAAATTGCCTCCAAATTAGACGAAATAATTGAATTTTCAGGATGCGAAAGATATATCGACACTCCTGTTAAAAGATATAGTAGCGGAATGACAGTTCGGTTGGCTTTTGCTGTAGCTGCTCACTTAGAACCCGAAATATTGGTAGTGGATGAGGTCTTGGCAGTTGGTGATGCCGAGTTTCAGAAAAAAGCTATTGGTAAAATGCAAGATATCTCTAAAACCGATGGTCGAACCGTTTTGTTTGTAAGTCATAACATGGCAGCTGTAAAAAGTTTATGCACAAAAGGGATAGTTTTAGAACATGGAGGGATAACTTTCAGCGGATCAAGCGATGAGGCTATTAATTATTATTTAGAAAACTCATACAAAAAAAGCGAAATTAAATTAAGTGAAAGGCTTGATAGAAAGGGAAATAAAAAACTAATTATTAATGATATTTATGTAAAAAATAAAGATGGAGTAATAGTTGGTGAGATGCATAGTGGAGAGTATTATAAAATTATTTTTGAATTTAAAAAAGAAATAGAAATTGACCCAAAACAATTAACAATAGTTCTCCAATTTAAAAATGAAAATGATGAACTCGTTACAACCATTGCAACAGATGAATTAGGTTCAAAGTTTTCTGAAATTAATCAAAGAGGGACCATAGAAGTTGAAATGCCCCGCTTGCAATTTAGAGAAGGAAGGTATTCACTTCAGTACATGATTAGCGAAAAATTATCGTTTAACACACCACATCAAACTATTGATTATTTACAAGATGCTTTTACATTAACTGTCATTCGTGGTGATTACTGGAAATCAGGTGTGTTAAACCGACCGAAAGGATTTATTCAAGAAGCAACTATTTCAATTTCAAATAGGGAATAGTAATTTTTGTGACGGAAAATCCATACATACTTCAATAAAAATGCTTTCTTTTAATTTTATTTAATGAAATAAGATTTTGATGATAAAATAATTTTTATAAATTTACATATACTATTTTAGTAAATTTTTTTAAGAAAATAGCTTTTTTAAATTTCATAAAAAGTTAAATTAAAAGAGAGGGTTTGTTAATAAACATTAATTAAATTAGAATGGAAATAGAAATCAAAACAATTGCCTCTGCTAATGAATTAGATAAGCGTAACAATTTTCTTGAATTATACAAAAATGCTCCCATACCAGATAATGAAAAATTAACAAATTCTGGATTGTTTGTAAAACGACAAGACTTAACAAAGCAATTGTTTTTAAACGATTTATATACCAAAATTGTTAACACGCACGGTGTTATAATGGAGTTTGGAGTGCGATGGGGACAAAATCTCGTTACTTTAAATAATCTAAGAGGAATTCACGAACCCTATAATTACAGCAGAAAAATTATTGGCTTTGACACTTTTGAAGGTTTTGCAGAAGTTGATAAAAAAGATGGAGATCACAGTATCATAAAAAAAGGTGCGTTTTCTGTTACAAAAAATTATGAAGAATATCTTGCTTCTGTGTTAGATTATCATGAAAGCGAATGTCCATTGTCGCACATCAAAAAAAACACGCTTATCAAAGGAAATGCTCCTGTTGTTCTGCAAAAATATTTAGACGAACATCCTGAAACAATTATTGCCTTTGCCTATTTTGATTTTGATGTGTATGAACCAACAAAAAAATGCTTAGAAATTATAAAACCATATTTGACAAAAGGAGCAATTATTGGTTTTGATGAATTAAATGATCCTCAATTTCCAGGAGAAACAGTTGCGTTAAGAGAAGTTTTTGGAACAGAAAACATTGCTATTCAGCGAAGCAAATATAGCGGAATTCAATCATACATGGTTTATCAATAATTCTTTTTACAACTCAAAAAAAAGAGGCGATGGAACTTTTAGAAAATTTGTAGAAACAATTTTCGGGAAAGAAATAAAGAATATTTTGCAAGACTTTCAATGAAAAACCGTGAGGATATAAAAAATTACATACTGAAAATTGAGCAACAATTTCCTGTTGATTCATGGAAAGTTAACCATCTTGCAATTTGGCCAATTCTAAGAATAAAGTTGTTTTTCTATTTAATTAATGTGGTTGAAGCTGGGAATAAAGTCCAAATTGTAAAGAAAAAAAAGCTTTCAATACTTCAAAAAATTAAAACAGAAGTAAAAAAACTATATTCTGTTGTTTACTATTTCTTTTGGATGAAAAAGCTACCTACCAAAAAATATTTATTTGTTGGAGCAGATGCTCATCGTGTAAATTTTAAATCAAAGCGATTCAATCGTTATTTTGATATTTTGATTGATAAATATCAAATTGAAAAAGATTCACTTTATTTTGAATATGGACATGATACCAAAAATCAATTCAATTTAAATTTAATTTACACTTTCAATAAAGCATTAAAAGGATTTCTTTTATTAAAGAAAAAAGCTCCTGTAGAAGTTCAATTTTCAGGAAATCAATTTGATGAATTTATAAATTTCCTTAAGCAAGAGAGGTTTAATGAGAATTTTTTAAATAAATACAATACAACTTATTTTGAAAATTGGGCTTCTAATATTTTTTTTAAAAAGGTAAATTTTTTCACCAAGGTTTTAAAAAAAATGAAGCCCACACAAATTATGATTTTATGCTATTATACAGAAAATAATTTTGCATTAATTGTTGCTGCCAATCAATTGGGAATAAAAACCATAGAAATGCAACATGGTCCACAGACAGACATTCATTTAAGTTATGGAAGTTGGACTAAAATTCCACCAGAAGGTTATTCAATGTTACCAACCGTTTTTTGGAGTTGGGATGAACACAGCGAAGGCGTTTTGAATAAATGGATTAAAAATAGTAACAACTATTCGGTTATCAATATTGGAAATCCTTGGGTTGATTTTTGGAAAACAGCAAATTCTGATTATGAATATAAAGATTATGTTTTCTATAGTCTTCAGCCTAATCCAATAACCATTGAACAATTATTTCCCAAACCAATTATAGACTTTATAAAAAACAAGCCTTATTCATGGTTCATTCGATTGCATCCCAGACAAATGCATGAGATAGAAAATATAAAGAACTACTTAAAAAAGTATGATGTACTTGATTTAGTAAATATTGAACAGGCAACAAATGATCCTTTACCAAAATTGTTAATCAATTGTGCAGTTCATGTCACACATTTTTCTGGGTCGGCTTTAGAGGCTTCGTTTTTAGATGTTTTTACTGTTTTGATAAATGAAACAGGGATTATATCTTTTCCGGAATTAATTTCTGCTCAAAAGGCCGTATATTTGAATGTTGAAAATTCAGATTTTAATCAAAAATTTGAAGAAATTATTCAAAATCATAAAATTTTGCCCCAAGAGCAAAAAGCATTTTCATACCAAGAAAATTTATTTACTTAAAAATGAGCTTCTTTAATCAAACTTTATTAAAAATTAAAAAGCGTTTTAAAAGATTAAACGTAATTAAATCTAGTATAATAATTCCTGGTAAAACAAAAGTAAGTGGCTCAACGCTAGAAGGAGATATTAAACTTTCTGACCATATCATTATAACATCCAGTAATTTAAAAGGGAAAATATATATTGGGAATACTACCGAAATTAAAGATAGTGTTATAAAAGGAGAAATTGTTTTGGGAGATAACAATAAAATTCAAGGAGCTATACTTTCAGGAAAGATAAAAACAGGGAGATACACATCATTATGGGGGCCAAATCTAGACATTAATTCTACTCAACAAGCAGCTGTAGAAATTGGAAATTTTTGTTCTATTGCTCGTAATGTAAGTTTTCAATCATATAATCACAATTTTAAAAAACCAACCAGTTACTTTATCGGGCAGAATTTTTTTAAAGAAAAATGGGAAAATGAAACTGTTAATAAAGGAAATATAATTTTAGAAAATGATGTTTGGATTGGTGCACATTCGGTGATTTTAAGTGGAGTTACAATTGAAAATGGAGCAGTAGTTGCAGCCAATAGTGTTGTAACCAAAGATGTTCCGGCATTTGCAATTGTGGCAGGAAGCCCGGCCAAAATTATGGGCTACCGTTTTGAACCTCATATAATTCAAACACTTCAAGAATTGGCTTGGTGGAATTGGTCATCTGATAAAATCAAAAGAAACAAATCGTTTTTTGAAAATGAAATTGATGAAACAATTGTAAATATTGTTATTCATGAATAATGCATTGATTTCAATAATTATTCCCACCTACAATCGAGCTCATTTGATTGGAGAAACACTTGATAGTGTTCTAGCTCAAACCTATGAAAATTGGGAATGTATTATTGTGGATGACGGTTCTCAAGATGATAGTGAAGCTGTTATATTAGAATATGCTAAGCAAAACAGCAAATTCCGCTTCTATCATAGACCCGAAAATAGACCAAAAGGAGCAAATGCCTGCAGAAATTTTGGGTTACAAAATGCCAAAGGAGATTATATCGTTTTTTTTGACAGTGATGATTTAATGACAAAAGACCATTTGGAAGTTAAAATAACAGCGATTACAAAAAATCAATGTGATTATGTGATTACCAGAACTCAATATTTTAATGAAGATAATTCTCAAATAGATAAATATTATTCAGGTTTAAGAGATTTTGCAATTACACCCTTTAATTATGTATCACAAAAAATAAATTGGTTAACTTATGATATTTGTGTTAAAAGTGCATTAGCCAAACAAATTGATTTTAATGAAAAATTACAATCAGGTCAAGAGTATAATTATTTCTGCAAGCTTGTACACTTATCTGTTCACGCAATTTTTGTTGATCAAGTTGTAACTTTAAGAAGAGCACATGATACTTCTATTCGCAGCCAGTTAAAGACCAAAGAACAAAAGTATGAAAGTAATTTTAAAAAAGTATGGCACACTTATTTAGATGTTAAAGATGTAGCAAACAAAGAAACACGACAATACTTAATCAAAAAATCTTCTACTTTAGTTTTTTTATCGAAACGAACATTTTCAATTTCAATATATAAACTCTTTATTTACTTGTTTAAAGAAATGGGTTTAAAAAGTTTCTATTTAGTATTATATTTTTTTTCAATGATTTTTTTCGGTAAAGGACATTTTTTTATTACAAAGTTCAATGAAAATAATTAATAAAAACAATTAAATGGTTTCTATAGTTATTCCTGTTTATAAAGTAGAAAAGCACATTAAAAGATGCCTAGATTCTATTTTAGCCCAAACATTTCAGGATTTTGAAATTATATTGATAAATGACAATAGCCCTGATAATTCAAGAGAAATCATTGAAAATTATGCTAGAAATGATAACAGATTTCGAATAGTTGATAATGAAGAAAATTCCGGTGCCGCTTGGTCTAGAATGGTAGGATATTCTAATGCTCACGGTGAATATATTACATTTTATGATCCCGATGATTTTTTGCCAAAAGACGCATTAGAAATGCTGTATAATGCAATGGTTCAAGATGGTGTTGCAGACATTTGTATCGGAAATTATCAGCGTGTTTTTCCAGACGGAAGCAAGAGTGCTATTTATGAAAATCACTTGAAATACGGTCATGATAAATGGAGCGTTGCAAAGTCAACTTTAAAAAAAGAAACTCCTCATTACCTTTGGAATAAAATGTATAAAACAGAACTCTTTAAGCAGAAAGAATTAGTTACATATAAAAATTTCTCAAAATCATCCGATGAGTTTCTTTTCTTTCAAGTTTTGCAAAATTCCAATAAAGCTATAAATATTAATAATCTTGTTTATTTTTACTATGATAATAAAGAATCAGCAAGTTATAATAAGGATAATGAAAATGCTTTAAAAGCAATGATAATTAGTCAAAAATATGTAGAAAATTGTTATAAAAAACATGAAGATTTCACTACATTGATTAATGAGGTTAAAGTTAAAAAATATACTCATTTTATTACTATAGCCGGAAGTAATAAAAAACTTCTGAAATTGGTTTTTAACAACAATATTGACTACTTGTTTACTCCATGGAATTTGCTAAAAAAATTTGATAACAGAAAAGCGATAAGGGTTTTTTATAAATATATAAAAGCAAGAATTATAAGTTTCACATAAAATAATGTAAATCAATTCAAAGTTATCTCAAAATATAAATAATTAAGACTAATGTTGCCAAAAAATGAAATAGAACAATATGTCAAAATGCTCCGAACAACCCAAATTGTTCATGATTCTGAGGCTCCAAAAAAAGAGAATAAAAAATCTGTAATAAGCATTTTTAAGCCTTTGTTTTTTATATTCAAATCTGTTGTAGATTTTTTGCTTTTAAAATTACTATTGTTATTTCCTAAATACAGAAATAAAAAAATAGTTTATACTTCAGCCAGATTTACAACCTCTTCCAATGGCATTGTTGAGGACAGAATAGTAAAACCACTTTTTGTAGATAATATCCTTTTTATCAATCAATCAAAAGAAATCTGGATAAATAAAATTAATAATCAAAAAGTGTATAATGTTGGCGGGATTGCAAAAATTATTTCTTTCTTTTCTAAAGAGCCAAGCTCATTAATGCAGAATTTTTATGCTTATCAATTAGTAAATAAATGGATTTTGAATAGTTTTATTTCTAAAGAAATTTATTTTTTAGTGCATTATGACCTTGGTAATCTTGCCATAATTTTCTCCAATTACAGGCATAAACTCAAACTTATTGAAATTCAACATGGTGGAATTATAAATTATTTTCCATATATCAACCCTGCACCAATTAAAATGATCGATTTGTTTTATGTTAAAAATAAACCAACAATAGACTATTTAAATAATCATCTTTGTAAAGATTTCAATTCTGAATACAAATTATTACCCTATCCCAATTCACAAAAAAAATATACCGAAGGAAAACACATATTATACGCATCAACAGTTGAATTTAATGGAATACATCCTGTTTTTTTAGAATTTTTAAAAACAAATGAAGTAAAAAATCTTAATTTGTATATTAGATTGCATCCAAGAGAAAAAGATAAAATAGAATTGTTTAAAAAACAACTCGAAAATGTAAAAGCAAATATTGTTTTTGATGAATCAAAAAACTGGCTAGAATCAAACACCATAAAAAATTTAATTGTAGTTTCACCTTGGAGTTCAGTTATTGAAGATGCAGCAGACAATGGCTTTAAAACAATTATTTTAGAACCATTTGGCAAAGAAAGATTTGGTTATCTGATTGATGATCAACAAGTTTTTTTTACGCCAAATATTGAAATTTTTAAAGTAAAATTAAATTTTTTGTTTAATTTGTAAAAATTTTAAAGAAACATACATAAAGTTATTTGTATTGCTGTGAAACCAACGTTAAGTCATAATATTAAATCAATACAAACTATTGAAAAAATGATATTTACTATCACAGATTTTGATGTAAAAAAAAAATACCTAAATCCATCAGATAATCTTTTTATTAAACACCTTCAATGGCCGTTCCAAGCTTTTCAATTGTTTTCTAAAGTAACCGGAATTAATGCATTTCCAGACAAAAATATCAAAAATTGGTTTCAAGTTTTAAAAAAAAAAGGGAGAGGTTTTAATAAACGAATAGGGCTTTTTTTAAAAATACCTTTTATTAATCAAGTTGAGTTGCCTATTTATGCAGACGTGTATTTTAACAAAGATTATTTTGGCATTTTATTATACTTGAATCATACAAAACCAAAAGTTGTAAAATTTAGCCAATCGAATGATGTTGAGGTTTGTGATAAATTAGTGCAAGAGGCAAACGCATTAAAATTTGCAAATAAAATTCACCATAAAAATGTGAGTACACCAAGTTTATTGTCATTTTTTTCGAATGATACAATAACTTATTTTGAACAAGATTTAATTTTTGCCAATGATTTACACGCCTTGCCAAAGGCAACTCAAACAGCGATTTATTATGAAGTTTTTGATTTTATGTATTTAGTCTATCAACATGCGGGAATAAATTTAATTTCGCCAAAAGTTGAAGACAAGAAAAACATGCAATATGTAGAAGATTTATTAATGAATTTTGATGAAGGTAGTTTTATTATTTCCAAATATAAAAAACTAATAAAGGATAATAAATTCATGTTTTCCGGAAAAACTCATGGAGATTTAATATTCAATAATATTCTATTTAATAAAAAAAACAATAAAATTTGGCTCATTGATTGGGGAGAATCTTCAAATGACTATTTAGCAAAAGATTTTATAAGCCACATTGAATGTGCAAAAGTGCTTTTTCAAAAAATAATAGATGATTTAAAAATTGATAAAAATAGTATCTATGAAATTGAGGATCAGATTTTTTTGTCATGCTATGATAAAATTGTGAAACTTGTTGATAATCATTTGATAAGAGATAAAGTTGATTCGCACTTTAAGAGTAAAATTCAGACTACTTTTCAACTTATGAAAAGTTTGTAACATTATATTTTAATATATACATCAAAAATAAATAAACATAGTATGCATATTTGTTTCATCACATCAGAATATCCAAAAGCAAACTTTCCACATGGTGGTGTTGGAACTTTTATCAAAACAATAGCCCAAAAACTAATAGATAATGGACATCAGGTTAGTATAGTAGGAATTAATTATGAAAATAAATTAGAAATTACTGAAGAGAATAACGTTAAAATTTACAGATTAAAACCAAATTATATCAAAGGACTCACTTGGTATTTTCATACCAATTTAATTAATAAGCAAATTAAAAATATTCATCAAATTAATCCAATTGATGTAGTCGAAAGTACCGAATTAGGTTTAGCTTTTATAAAGAAACTACCTTCAATAAAATATTTAATTAGATTGAACGGTGGCCATCATTTTTTTGCAGAAAGTGAAAACAGAGGGGTTAATTGGTGGAAAGCTTATCAAGAAAAAAAATCTTTTAGAAATGCGGATTACATTATAGGGGTCAGTCAATATGTAGTTAATCATACTTCAAAGTTTATTAATTTTGATTCAAAAAAAAGAGGCGTAATCTTTAATCCAGCCAATTTGAAAAATTTTTATGAGGCCGATTCAAATAAAATTATCGATGGTCGCATTTTTTTTGCTGGCACACTTTGTGAAAAAAAAGGAATCAGACAGCTCATCATGGCTATGCCTCTAATAAAAAAAGAAATTCCGCAAGCACACTTGGTTATTGCAGGTAGAGATTGGTTTTATCCAAAGACAAAAAAGTCATACACACCTTATTTAAAATCATTTATTGATGAAAGTGTAAAAGATTCAATAGTTTTTTTAGGCAATGTTGACAATCGTGAAATACCAATTGAAATTGAAAAAGCTCAAGTTTGCTGCTATCCTTCACACATGGAAGCAATGCCTTTGGCTTGGATAGAAGTAATGAGTATGGGCAAGGCTTTTGTAGCAAGTAATCTTGGGCCTGGCTCTGAAGTTGTTAACCATGAAGAAAATGGTTTGTTGTGTAATCCTCTTGATATTGAAGATGTAGCACATCAGGTAGTTAGATTGTTAAAGGAAAAAGAATTTTCAAGGAAATTGGCAAAAAACGCGAGGCAATCTGTTTTAGAAAAATTTGATGTCGATAAAATTGTTCAACAAAACATCACGCTCTATCAATCTCTAATCTATTCTAAATGACCTTTGCTATAATTAGTCATGTAAACCATTATTATTCCCAAAATCAATATTGGGCTTATGCACCTTATGTGCGTGAAATGAATATTTGGCTCAAACATGTTGATAAAGTCATCATTGTAGCACCATGTGAAAAAAATGATAAAGGCGTGATAGACTTAGCTTATCAACATCATCAAATTCATTTTAAAAAAGTTAAATCTTTTGATATTAAAACATTAAAAGCTCTGTTGAATACCTTTATAGCATTGCCGACAATTTTTGTTAACGTTTTTCGTGCCATGCAAAATGCCGATCACATTCACTTGCGTTGTCCCGGAAATATGGGGTTAGTTGGAGCAATTGTGCAAATTTTTTTTCCAGGAAAAACAAAAACAGCTAAATATGCCGGCAATTGGGATCCAAAAGCAAAGCAACCGTTTACCTATAAATTACAGCGTTGGATTTTGGGCAATACGTTTTTAACTAAAAACATGCAAGTGTTGGTGTATGGCGAATGGGAAAATCAAACAAAGAACATAAAACCATTTTTTACAGCAACCTACAGTAGCGAGGATATTGAAAATTTAGAAACGCAAACGCAAACTTTAAAATTTCAAGAGCCCATACGATTTGTTTTTGTTGGTACTCTTTCTGTTGGAAAGCAACCTTTGTATGCCTTGAAGTTAATAGAAGAATTGAATAAAAAAGGCTTGCAAGTTTCTATTGAATTTTATGGTGAAGGAAAACAGACAGAAATTCTAAGCAACTATATAGAATCAAATGACTTAAATAAAATAGCATTTTTAAGAGGAAATCAATCCAAAGAAACACTTTTATCAACTTATAAAAAAAGTGATTTTCTATTATTACCATCAAAAAGTGAAGGATGGCCAAAAGTAGTTGCCGAAGCTATGTTTTGGGGTTGCCTGCCTGTTGCCTTGCCTGTTTCATGCGTGCCATATATGATGGGAAATGGAAGTAGAGGTATTATGCTGGAAGGGAAATTGTTCGAGGATTCTAATCAATTAGTTAAAGTAATAAATAATCCTACTTTATATCAAAAAATGACTTTTGAAGCCCAATCATGGGCACAACAATTTACAACCAACAAATTTGAAACAGAAATAAGAAAACTGTTAAAAGGATGATTTGGTTGCAACTTGAACTTCTTTTAATTTTTCTATATTTACATGTTTATTAATTCCTTCGTGTGAAATCAATTCCAAACATAAGAATAATTCAATTAATTGATAGTTTAGAGCCGGGCGGTGCTGAGCGAATGGCGGTTAGCTATGCTAACGGTTTATTTGATAAAATCGATTTCTCCGGTTTAGTAGCTACAAGAAAAGAAGGGGCATTAAAGGAACAACTTTTGCCAAAAGTCAGTTATCTTTTTATCAACAAACAAGGTAGATTTGGATTGAAATCGGTTTTAACTTTAAGAGCGTTTTTAAAAACAAATAAAGTAAACATTATTCATGCACATGGAACTTCCTTTTTTACCGCTGTTTTAGTTAAAATTACTTTGCCAACAATCAAAATAATTTGGCATGATCATCACGGAAACAGACTTAGTAAAAAAGGTATTACAAATAAAGTTTTAAAAGCAGTGTCAATTTTCTTTAATGGTGTTTTAACAGTAAATACAGAAATTGAGCAATGGGCAAAAAATAATTTAATAACTAAAAAAGTAGCCTATTTTCCTAATTTTATTTCTTCAACTAACACCAAAGTAGAATCAAAAACAATTTTAAAAGGGTGTGATGGAAAGCGAATTGTTTTTTTAGCGAATCTTAAAGAACCAAAAAATCATCTACAAATTCTAAAAGCTTTTGCACATTCAAATTCAATAGAATTAGGCTGGACACTCCATCTCATAGGAAAGGATTTTAACGACGACTATTCCAATGAATTGCGAGCGTTTATTGCAGCTAATAAATTATATAATCTTGTGTTTATATATGATAGTTGTAATGATATCGAGTTTATTTTAAATCAATCAAACATTGGTGTTTTAGGTTCAACTTTTGAGGGTTTTCCAGTAACACTTTTAGAGTATGGAAAATCAAATTTAGCAGTAATTTCTACAAATGTTGGTTATTGTAGCACTATTATTCAAGATGGAATTAATGGAGTTTTATTTAATCCTAATGATCCTATGGAGATTGAACAAAAACTAAATGGTCTCATAGGAAGCGAAGCAAAAAGAATACAATATGCTACAACATTATATACACAAGTTATGAAGAAGTACTCTGACAAAGCAATAATTGATAAATACTTGGAATGGTTGCTTTAAATGTCCTCATAGGTATTCTTTTTTAAAAATGAATCAATATATATTAAATTGTTTATTTTTGAAACAATATAAATAATTCCAATTTTTTAATCCATTTTAATGGTTCAAGAACATCAAATGCAACCAAAATTAGTTGAAATCAAGTTTGAGAAAATGTTTTTAAAGGCATCAGCACTTTTCTTACAAAACAAACTTTTGTTGTACACTATTTATGGTATCATTTTTTCCTATTTTTATAATCTTCCGGTTATAAAATATAGTGTGACTGGTGACAATGAGTTTAGAATATACGATGTTCTCGGAATATTTATTTTATATAATTATTTCAAATATTTTCCTTTAATAAATTTTGTAATAAAAAAAGTCTTAATATTTAAATTATTGAGAAGATTTATGATTTGGGGTTGTATAACTATGATTTTAACTTTGTTTTTTCATATAATTTATGACAAGTTATTATCATTTTTACAAGTTGTACTTTACATGTATCATTTTTGGGTTTTTTATTTAACAGCAGTATTTTTTTATATTTTTTGTTTAGATAAAAAAAATGCAAAGAATATAATTTATTTTATACTTGTATTGTCTATTGCAAGTTGTACCTTAATTATTCTGCAGAATTTAGGAATCGTTAATTTTCTTTGGAGTGAAGCATATAATAATGCTTATGAAGGTTTTTTATCGGGTACTTTAGGTCCAAATAAAATTGTTACCGGAATGACTTCTTTATTTGTGCTGAGTCTATGTTTTGGCCTATTGCTCGAGAAGCACTACACTATCAACAAGCTATTTGTGTTTTTTGTATTATTTATAAATATTTATATAATAATTGTTTCAGGTTCCAGAACTACGTATGTTGGTCTAATTGTAATAGGATTATTTTTTGCACTAAGAAGCCCTTTGCGTTTCATAATATCTGTGTCATTTCTATCGTTTTTATTTGTTTTTGCATTGTCAAGTAATCCGGCTTTGCAAAAAACGTTAGATGACACATTACAAAAACGTATATTTGGAAAAACTAAAGTTTTTGAAAATGAAGATTCAGAATTAACAGACGCATACGAAGATTTAGGAGCAGGTCGAGACAAACTAACAAAAAATAACTTTACATACCTTTTAGAAAACCCAATGATTGTACCTTTTGGGACAGGTTTTGTAAATCATTTCAATAAAACGTACGGAAAATCAGCACATAATATGTATTTACAATCCATTCGTGAAACAGGATTGGTTGGCTTTTTCTTATATTTTGGTTGGCTTGTGAGCTATTTGTTTATTAGGTTTGATAAATTTAATGGGTTTTCAATAGCATTACAAGGGTTAATTTATGCCATGCTAATTACCCTCTTTTTCGGAGAGCATTTGTATATTTATAGGCCTCTTTTTGGTCTATTGGGGCTTTTTTTGATAATTACTTCTATATTTGTTTCAAGTTTGCATAAATTTGAAATGAAGTCATAATAATGAGCTATAAAAACAAACATATTGCGGTAATTATTCCATATTATAACGCAGCCAAACACATCGTGGAAGTTGTTCGAAAACTTCCTGATTTTATTGATGAAATTATTATAATTGATGATAAAGGAACAGAGATACTACCAATAGAGAGAATTAAAAGTTTATCCTCAAAAGCGGTTGTTACTGTACTTGAAAATAAAACTAATTTAGGTGTGGGCGGTGCTACCAAAGAAGGATTTCAGTTTGCAATAGACAGAGGTGTTGATATAGTTATAAAAATTGATGCAGACGATCAAATGGATTTGAGCTATTTACCCCAATTAATTGAACCTTTGCTTAACGCTGACTGTGAAATGGCAAAAGGCAATAGATTTAGAGATTTAAAAGCATTAAAAAAGATGCCATTTGCCCGAAGATCAGGAAACTTAGGCCTATCATTTTTAACAAAAATGGCTACTGGCTACTGGAATAATTTTGACCCTACCAATGGATATTTTGCAATAAAATGTAGTGTTTTAAAAGAAATTGAATTGGAAAAATTATCTAATAGATATTATTTTGAAACATCGCTGATTGCTGAATTGTATTTTATAAAAGCTCGAATTAAAGATATAGCAATGCCCGCTATTTATGGTGATGAAAAATCAAATATGAAAGTTTGGAAAATGCCTTTTATCTTCTCTAGTAAACTAAGTATTACCTTTTTAAAACGAATCATAAAAAGTTACTTTTTATATGATTTTAATATGGCTTCAATTTATATAATTTTTGGTTTGCCACTATTTCTTTTTGGAGTAATATTCGGTATTACAGAATGGATATATTATTATACTAACAATATCTTTGCTCCAACAGGTACAATAATGCTTGTAACATTGTCAATCATATTAGGTTTTCAATTACTACTTCAAGCATTACATTTTGATATAGTAAATGCTCCAAAGTCCAATTGATATGGCTAAAAGTAAAATAGCAATTGTAATTCTATTGAATCTTATTATTTCTTTTGGGTTTTATTTTGAAAATAAAGATGCTAAAATTCAGGAAATATCTTCCGACTTGGCCAATATTATTCCTATTTGCAAAAAGTTAGACAATATCAATTTATATCAAGATGATTTATTTGTAAATAATGTAGATAATGTAAAATATTACACACCTTTTTATGTTCAACCATTGCGGTTTATTGCTAAATTTACTCAGTATGATTATTTAATAGCATTAAATGTCTTAGGGTTAATTACACATATTGTTTATGGCTTTTCATGGTTTTTATTATTTTATTATTTAAAAAAAGACTTTTGGATAGCTTTGCTTTTTTCCATTTTTATACGTGGCATTTTGTGGCCTCCTGGAGGCGAACTATTAGGTATTTCAGATTTATGGACGATAATGCCACGAACCTTATATTTGGCTGTAATGCCTTTGCCATTTTTAACGTTTTTATATTTAAAAAAATATAAATTAATTGTTTCAGCATTACTATTGGGCTTGATATTTAACTTTCATCCTATATCTGGAATTGGTGGAATCATTATCTATTTTTTAATTTTAATTTCTTATTATTATTTAAACAAACAAACAAACCTGCTAATTTTAAAAAAAACCATAACAGCACTATTGTTTTGTGTAATTGGAATGATTCCTTTTTTAATGACTTATAGTGTTAATGTTAATAACAGTTTAATCATAGAACCAAATTTATTTAATGAAGCTTTTTTAAGTAGAATATCCAACAATTTTTTTAATCCAATTTTGTATATAAAATCATGGCATCGACCTGTTGCTTATATTTTTGTTTTACTTTTTATTATTTTTTATTTTTTTGATAAGTCAAATAAAAAAGAAGTTTTTAAAATAATTTTGATTTCTACGATAGGAGTTTTTTTAGCTGCAAATCTTTCGGTTTATATTGAAACGTTTATTAACAATACATTTCATAAAAATTTACGATTATCATTTCAATTAATTAGATTTCAAAAATTTATACTTTTACTTTTTCAAATTGCAATCTTTTTTTTAATTATAGAGCTTTCTGCTAAATATAAAGTTAAAGAACATTTTAAAGCAGCAGTTTTTTTTATATATCTGCTCTTTATTGCAATATCAAACAATCCTATTTTTGATAAAGTTCCACTTTTGAGTGATGATTTAACAAGGTCAATTTTGCCATCTAATTTGCAATTGTCAAAAGCGAAACCAGTAGATGTTAGTTTATCATTAATGGTTGAATATATTGAAAGTAATACAAAAAGCAATGCTGTTTTTTTTGGCAAAGAGTCTTATCTAATTAGAGCAGGAGCAGGAAGATCTGTTGTTTTAGATAGCAAAGGTGCTGGAATGTTGATTGAAGGAAATCCAGCTAAATTTATAAGTTGGTACCAAGAAAGACAACATTTTAAATCATTAAACACAGCTAATAAAATTTTATTTCTAAGAAATAAAAAAGTAAACTATATAATGGACGATAAACCATGGGAAGGCCTAGATCCAATAAAAACAATAGGTAATGTTAATTTATATAAAATTGAATTTAATGAAAGAAACTAAAAAGATATTCAAAAAATCGATAGTAGAAATTTTGAAAAATCAAGGAACTGATGATGTTTTATCTGAAGCAGCATTACCAGCTTATGCTCATAAAAATCCAGTAATAGATTTTATTTTTTGGAAAAGATTGTCACTTGCAACATCTTTTGTGAAAAAAAATGTTAAGGCAAATGCTTCAATTTTAGATTTTGGTTGTGGTACCGGAGTAGTTTCATTTGATCTAGCAAATAAAGGATATAATCTAACCGCAATTGATTTAGACCTTAATCCTTTAAAGCTTCTTAAGACTAAAATTAATTATCCTGCAACTATTAATTTTATTGAAGCTGATTTTTTAGCTATGAATTTTGAATCTCAAAAATTTGATGCAATAATTGCTTTAGATGTTTTAGAACATATTCCTTTGGAAATTCTCCCGGAATATTTAAAAAAATTTAATCTGCTTTTAAAACCTAATGGTTACATTATTGTTTCTGGTCCAACCGAAAATTGGCTTTACAAACTTGGTAGAAAAATTGCAGGAAATGATTTTACAGGGCATTATCATGAAACTACCATAGGTAAAATAAAAAATGTTTTTAAACTGCACTTTAAAGTAAGATTAATTAGTAAATTAATATGGCCACTTACTTTATTTGAAATTTTTTATGCCAAAAAGGATTAGTCTTGTTTACAAAAGAAATAATCTAGCTAGTTATAACTAATTGAATAGGGGTTTGATTAAACTTTAAACATTAATTTAATAAAATTGCATTATGACCAAAGATGAAATCATAGAGATAAATAAAAAGCAAAAGGAATTTTATAATACTAAAAATAAGAATTTTGCAACTAAGATTTGGTCTAAAATTAGACATGGTTTACTAGCAAATATTCGAAATGAAATAGGGATTTCTAATCAAGTTTATGGAGTACATAAAGTATGGTTGGGAAACCTAAAAGATAAAAAAGTTTTGGATTTGGGATGTTTCTCCGGAAATAATTTATCCATTTATTTAGCAGAAAATGCAAAAGAATACATTGGATTAGATTTAAGTGATGTAGGGATTAATAAATTAAATGATCGCATTAAACATATCCCAAATGCAAGAGGGGTAGTAGCCGATTTTTTAAATGATGAAACATTTTCCGAAAAAAATTTTGATATAATATATGCCTATGGTGTTTTGCATCATTTTAAAAATGTAGATGTACTCATTAATAGGCTTAATGAAAAATTAGCAGACAACGGAGTTGTTATAAGCTACGATCCTTTGGAAACAAGTATTCCGGTTAAGTTTTTTAGAATTCTTTACCGTCCTTTTCAATCAGATAAAGATTGGGAATGGCCATTTAATAGAAAAACATATTATACCTTTAGAAATAAATTCAATATTTTAGACAAACACGGAGTTTTAGGTAAAACTAAATGGTTTTTTTTATTAAATCTTTTGCCAATGACAAATGATTATAAAATGAAAAAAGGGATTAATTGGCATAATATTGACTGGAATAAATCAAAAACATCAGAGAAATATATGTTTAGATGCATGCATTTAACAATGTTACTACAAAAAAAATAAGTATAATTTCATTTTGATGAAAAACCTCCTTTACATTGGCAACAAGCTTTTAAAACATGGATATTCTGCTACGTCCATCGAAACACTTGGAGTTTTGTTAGAAAGTGAAGGGTATATATTGCATTATGCGTCTTCAAAAAAAAATAAAGTTTTAAGGTTTTTAGACATGTTTTTTAAAACTTTATTGAATGCTCATAAAGTTAATTATGTAATAATTGATACCTATAGCACTACAAATTTTTGGTATGCATTAATGGTAAGTCAGTTGTGTAGAGTGTTACATATACCATATATTTCAATATTACGAGGTGGAGATTTGCCAAGTAGGTTAAATACTACACCCTTTTTTTCAAAATTAATTTTTTCAAACTCATTTTACAATATAGCTCCCTCAAATTATCTTTTTACAGTCTTTAAAGAATATTACCCACAAAATCTAAAACTAATTCCTAATACGATAGATATAAATAATTACCAATATCAGATAAAAGAAAGGTTAACGGCCAAGATTTTATGGGTACGTTCATTGGCAGATATCTACAACCCTACAATGGCTATTGATGTATTGGCTTTATTAAAAAATAATTATTGTGATGTCGAACTATGTATGGTTGGCCAAGAAAAAAATATTTCAATAAGTGAACTACAAGAATACGCTAGCTCTTTAAACGTAAACGTTACTTTTACAGGAAAGCTATCTAAGCAAGACTGGATTAAACTTTCAGAAAACTTCGATATTTTTATAAATACGACCCATTTTGATAACACTCCTGTGAGTGTCATAGAAGCTTTAGCCCTTGGATTACCTGTAGTTTCTACAAATGTTGGAGGAATTCCGTATATGCTAAAAAACAGGGAAACAGCTATGTTGGTTAGTGATTCTGATAGTAAAGCAATGGCTAATGCCATAAATGAGTTAATTGAAAACCCGGAATTAGCTCAAAATTTATCGAATAACGGACGTAAATTGGTAGAGCAATTCGATTGGCAAATTGTTAAAAAACAATGGAAAGAAATTTTAAAATAGGTTAAAAATTCTTCTTAAAATAGTTAAATTGCACCATCAATTCTACAGTCGCAACGGATGAAAACTAACAAGAAAATTCATTTTGAAGTTTCAGAGAGAAAAATTCTTCTCAGAGTTTTTGATGTGCTTTCTGTTTTGTTTATGCTCTATATTGTTGGCATAATTTTTAATTTCGATTACTTTTCAATCACCCCTTCAAATTTTTATTGGACTATTGTTTTAGGGCTATATGTTTTAATTGTAGGCTCTGTGTTTGAAATGTATAATCTTCAAGTTGCCAGTAATCAATTTCAAGTAATTAGGAGCATTATCTTAACGTCTTCAACAACCGTTTTGTTCTATCTGTTAACTCCTTTTTTCACACCAGTTCTTCCTTCCAATCGAATTCAGATTTTATACTTTTTCTTGGCTATTTTTTTAGCCTTATTTCTCTGGCGAATGTTTTATCAAAAGTATTTAGCTTCACATCGTTTCGAAAAAAAAGTAATACTAATTTCCGAAAAAGAATTAGCTGACGAATTGATTTCAGGCTTAAAGAGCATTGATCCCCATTATACTATTATAGCTTTTGTAAATACGGATGAAACTTCAGAATTTAAAATTAAAAATGAATCAGTAGCCATAATTTCAGTTGAAAATTTGCAAAAATTCGTTGCTAATAATTCAATATCAGAAATCGTCATCGCTACTCAAAGAACTGAGGAAATTACAGTCGAGTTATATAATAAATTATTATTTTTATTAGAAAATGGTTTCACAATTAGAGAATACACACAAGTGTATGAAAATTTAACCCAGCGAATTCCTGTTCAATTTGTTGCTAGAGATTTTTATAAATATTTTCCATTTAGCAGAAGCAATCAAAATCAACTGTATTTACTCTTTGTGCGTTTTTTTGAAATTGTAATCGCTGTAGCAGGTATTGCAGTTGGTATTATTTTATTGCCTTTTATTTTGATTGGAAATGCAATTGGAAATAAGGGAGAACTATTTTATACTCAAATTAGAGTGGGAAAAAATGGTGAAGAATTTCGTATTCTAAAGCTAAGAACGATGATTAAAAATGCAGAATCGGCAGGAGCTGTTTTTGCAGCAACAAACGATACTCGAATAAATCCTTTTGGCAAGTTTCTTCGAAAAAGTAGAATTGATGAATTTCCTCAATTTGTCAATATTCTACTTGGTCAAATGGCAGTGATCGGACCAAGACCAGAACGACCTGTTTTTGTAAATGAAATTGCCGAAGTAATGCCGTTTTATCAAACACGACACGTTGTTAAACCAGGGCTAACCGGTTGGGCTCAAGTGAATTATTCCTACGGTGATTCAATTGATGATAGTTTGATTAAACTTCAATATGATTTGTATTACATCAAACACAGAAGTATCTTTTTAGATATAAACATCATGATTAAAACTATCAGTACCATTCTATTTTATCGCGGACAGTAAATTACGAATTCAAAAGCCGAATTCTTAATCGTAAAAGAATTAATACTACCAAAATCATCATCGGAAGCATTAAAAATAAATGAGCTTTGTTTAGGATGAATAGGAGGTAAGTCACAAAGCAAAACAATATAAAGTAGAAGATTCGATTAAACCAAACTAAATTTTTCTTTACAAAAGCAACAACTAATCCAATCAACAACGGATTAAATAATAACACATTATAATTTTGCGAAATTTCTCTGTGTAACGAAAAGAATCCTACCACCGAAAGGAAAATTCCCAATAAGCCCAAAAACACTAAAAATGTCAGATAGATTTTATTTTTATTTGAAAGTAATACCAGAACCAAAAATAAAATAAAAGTATAAATTGAATTCCACCATGATTTAGATAACAATGTTTTTTCTTGTTCAAACAAAACAGTGGTTTTTTTAGCAATAAGTTCATTATTGGATTTAGTTACTTCTAAACTTTTTAATAATTCAATAGGTAAAAAAAGTTGTTCGGCAGCTTTATCTGTTCTATAACCAAACATGATGTTGATGCCCAGTTTCTGATAAAAAAGATTATTCATAAACGGATTCAACACATGACGATAACTTTCGGTTGTGTTACCAACTTTTGCAATACTCGGTTTTTCTAATTGATTATTAATTTGATCCACCACCATCGTGGTGCAATTTTTATCAATAAATTTATAAATGTAAAAACGTTCATCCGAATAAAGCATTTTTTCTAAACTGTCAACTAATTGTTGCTTTTGAATTGGTAAAAGATTTAATTCTTGTTCATAAACGCTTCTGTTTTCCATTCGATACGAATACATAAAACCCTCAAAAGAACCTTTGCCAACATGGTATTCCAAATCGCCTTTTACAAATTTTAAATAAAAATTAGGAGTGTCAAAATCAAACATACCAAAATTATACACTGCATCAACACCTCTTGCATTATCTTGAACGCGAATGGCTGTATGACCAAAAATAGAATGTAGCTCTTCGCCACTTCCACACGTTAAAATGCTAATTTTTGCTTCGGGAGACAAGGGATAATTCTGTCCGAAACTCAAAAAACTACAAAATAAAAAAAGTAGAAAGTGTAATTTTATTTTCATGAAAATTATCTAAAGATTCCTAAATCAACTTTCACAGAAAAAATATTCGAATACAGAGCTGCACTTTGGTCGCCAATGTCTGTTAAAGCATAATCAACCTGAATTCCTTTGTATTTAAAACCTAATCCAATATTAGGTTGAAAACCAATTTTTTCAGTATTATCAATCTGCATTACATTCTGGAAATTGCCAACACCGGCTCTAAGAAAAACCAAATCGGTATAACCAAATTCAAATCCTAAAGCAGGATCAATGCTCACAACATTTGTAGAAATAATATCATTGGTTTTGAAAAATTGCATGTTCAAGTTAAACGCTGCTAAAATGGAATAATCATAGCGGTATTCAAATTTTCTCGAAATTCCTAACTGAGCTTTTGGTAAAGTAATTTCTGTACTTTCAGGTAAATCCTGATTTTCTCCGGGAATTGCATTGGAAATTTTTTCAAATTCTTCTTCGTCAATGTTCCAAATGTTATAAGTGGTAGTAATATCACGAACCATTAATCCAACTTTCCAATTGTCTCGTTCAAACTGTATTCCAACATCAATTCCAAAACCCCACGAATTAGCAAATTTTCCAATAATACGTCTAATCACTTTTGCATTCACACCATATTGCCAACCCGGAACCTGCAAACTTCTTGCATACGAAAATGTGGCTCCATAATCGGCAGTCGAAAACTTACTGATTCGATTGTAATCTATATTTCCTTCGCTGTCAATTAGTTGAGTTGTGTTTAAAATATCGTCAACACCAAATCGAATTAAGGAAACTCCCCAAGCACTGCGGTCGTCAATTGGCATCGCAAAAGCAGCATAATCATATTGAGCAATATTTGCAAAATAACTGGCGTGCATCAATGCTCCCTGACTGTCTTCTAAAAAAACCAATCCTGCCGGATTCCAATAGCCGGAATTTACATCGGAGGTGCTTGCCGTAACCGCATTAGACATTCCCAAAGCAGCAGCATCCACACCAATACTCATAAATTCATTTGAGTATTTTCGCACAGCTTGACTGTTAGCCAAAATCGGAATTAGAAATAAGACAAAAAATAGATTTTTTTTCAAAGCAAAATTTTATTTTCAAACTGAAATTTGCACAATTTTTTTCCAAAAATAGGAATTTTTAGCCTGTTTCATTCTAACATTTTACGAAATAAAAAACATTGAAATTATGAACCTAAAAATATCAATTAAAAAACGCACTTGTTTCTCACTTATTGTATTAAATTTGTTTTCAAACCTCGAAAGATGAATATAAAAGCAAAGATTCCTAATTTTATTACGTTACTTAACTTGTTATCAGGCTGTATAGCAGTGGTTTTTGTTGCCCGAGATCAATTTGAATTGGCTTTTTTCTTTGTGTGTTTAGGTATATTTTTAGACTTTTTTGATGGTTTTTTTGCCCGTCTTTTCAAAGTGCAAAGTCCGTTAGGTGTGCAATTGGATTCTTTGGCAGACATGGTAACCAGTGGACTTGTTCCTGGTTATGTAATGTATAAGTTGTTGTTGAATTTTAACAAGTCAAAGGAACTTGTGTCTATTTGTGAGCGTGATTATAAGTGGTTGGAATTAGATAATTTGTGGCCGTTTTTAGGATTTATTATCACTTTAGGCTCTTGTTATCGCTTGGCAAAATTCAACATAGACACCAGACAAACCGATTCTTTTATTGGATTGCCAACACCGGCGAATGCACTTTTTATATTAAGTATTCCATTGGTTATTGCTTCAACTGAGATAACTTTTCTGAAAGAAGCTCTTACAAACTCTTATATTCTAATGGTAATTTCCATCCTGAGTGTTTATATGATGAATGCAGAAATTTCACTGTTTTCCCTTAAAATGAAAAATTTCTCATGGCAAAACAGCAAATTTCAAATTATATTTTTGCTTTTAGCAGTTATTTTGATAGTTACACTAAAAATTGTTGCTTTACCAATAATTATTCTGCTTTATGTTTTGATGTCGGTTATTCAAAATAAAATGACTTCTTAAACGTTTTGTTTTTCATAAAGTATGGCAAAGCAAATTAGACGAAAACCTGCGGCAAAGCGAAGACCGACTAAGAAGAAGACTTTTTTCTCAGGAAAAGTGATTGGTTTTTTAATAACATTTTTGATTTTGTTTCTTGTGGGAATTGCCGCCTATCATTATCGTGATGCTTTGGCTTATTATTTTAGTTTTCGTTCCAAACATCAGACGGAAAATACGAATGCCACCAAAGTAGAAGAAGCCAGAATTTATCAGGTTTTGAAACGACATGAAACGAAAGTTTTTGGTTTTGATGTTTCAGAATACCAAGGAAAGATTAGGTGGGAAGAAATTAAAACTATTGAAGATACATTTCAATTGAAGTTTGTTTTCATCAGAGCTACGGCCGGAAAAGACAAAGTAGATAGCCGATTTAAACAAAATTGGAAAAATGCAAAAGAAAATGGTTTTGTTCGTGGAGCATATCATTATTATCGTCCTAACGAAAATTCTATTGAGCAAGCAACTAATTTCATCAAAACCGTCAAACTTCAAAAAGGTGATTTTCCTCCGGTTTTAGACATTGAAAATTTGCCAAAAACACAATCAATTGATAGTTTAAAAGTAGGGTTGAAGCGATGGTTGACCAAAGTAGAAAATCATTACAACGTAAAACCCATCATTTATTCCGGTGAAAGTTATTACAAAGATTTTCTTGCAAAAGAATTCAAAGGTTACACTTTTTGGATAGCCAATTATAATTTTTTTGTAGAAGATATTAAAGACCATTGGGCTTTTTGGCAATTTACTGAAAAAGGTACAGTTCCCGGAATTCAAGGTCCGGTGGATGTTAATATATATAACGGAACACCTAAGATGATGAATTATATGGTTTTGCAGTAATTAAGAAAGTAGTGAATCCACTTCTTCTTTTAATTTGGGTAGATGATTTATCAAAATAGACCAAATATTTTCATCAGAAACATTGTCATAAATATGAATTACGTGATTGCGTAATCCAATAATTGATTTGCAATCAGTAATTTTTTTTAGATAAATTGATTCTTTTTTTACAATTCGATTTAATGCTTCACCAATTATTTCTAGATTTCTTTCTATAGCTCTTTTTTTCATATTATTTCTTTTATACTCTGAAAAGTCATAGCCAGAATCAAAGAAAAAAGATTCAATTTCTTCAATAGCTAATTTGATGTCATAAAACCATTTTTCAATACGTTCATCTATAAATCAATTGTTTATTTTTTTCTATGGATTGAATGAGAACGGGGTTTTTTAAAGATTGTTCTTCCACTAAATCAATTTCTCGATTAAGTATTTTTTTTAAACTTTCTCTAAAACTCATATAATTTTGAAAATATAATTTTAAGTCAAAAGTTTTAAATTTTACCAAGAAATCGACATCACTATTCTCATTGAAGTGAGATGTATTGGCGGAACCAAAAATATATAAAGTATCGACTTTGTGAGTTTTACAAAGTTTAGCTATGGCCGATTTATGTTGATTGAGTGAAAACATAAACCAAAGGTAAAAAATAAATGATAATTAATGCGTAAGCTTTGGAAAGTTTTAAAACTCCAATTTCTTTTTTCGCAATTCGAAATTCTGTCCTAAATACACTTTTCTAACCATTTCGTCAGCGGCCAAATCTTCCGGAATTCCGGCTTTCAAAATGCCACCTTCAAACATTAAATAGGTTTTGTCTGTGATGGCCAATGTTTCTTGAACGTTGTGATCGGTTATCAAAATTCCGATATTTTTATTTTTCAATTGAGCAACAATCCGCTGAATATCTTCAACGGCAACCGGGTCAACTCCGGCAAAAGGCTCATCTAAAAGAATAAATTTTGGGTCAGTTGCCAATGCACGAGCAATTTCCGTACGACGTCTTTCTCCTCCAGAAAGTAAGTCACCACGATTGGTTCGAATATGTTCCAAACTAAATTCAGCAATCAAACTTTCCATTTTTGCTTCTTGTTCCGCTTTTGAAAGTTTAGTGAGTTGTAAAACACTCAGGATATTATCTTCAATACTCAATTTTCTAAAGACCGAAGCTTCTTGTGCCAAATAACCAATACCGTTTTGAGCTCGTTTATACATTGGAAAATCAGTAATTTCCATATTATCCAAGAATATTTTACCGCTATTTGGTTTTACCAATCCTACAATCATATAAAAGGAAGTGGTTTTTCCGGCTCCATTCGGACCCAATAAGCCCACAATTTCTCCTTGGTTTACTTCCACAGAAACGCCTTTAACAACACTTCTGCCTTTGTAGGTTTTTACGATATTTTCGGCTCTTAATTTCATAGTTTAATTTGTCAGTTTGTCAATTTGTCAACGTGACAATTGAGAAAACAGTGTGTAAAAATAGAAATTTTATTTTCAGTTCAAATTTTATTGTTTTTTGATTAACATTTGGTAATGTGTCAATTTGATAATGTGTCAATTAGCCAAAGAATTGAAAAATAACTCTAATGAATCAGGTATTCAATTGCCACATTGCCTCATTGGCACATTATTTCTCTAAAGCTTCCCAGAATTCATACGCTCTTCGCAAATGCGGAATCACAATTGTACCACCAACTAACGTGGCAATTCCCATTGTTTCCATCATTTCTTCTTTGGTAACGCCGTGTTTGTAACTTGTTTCTAAATGATATTTGATACAGTCATCGCATCGCAAAACAGCAGAAGCAACTAAGCCTAATAACTCTTTTGTTTTCACATCCAATGCACCTTCCGCATATGCATTAGTATCTAAATTGAAAATTCTCTTGATGACTAAATTGTTGTCAGCTAAAAGTTTTTCATTCATTTTAGAACGATAATCATTAAATTCTTGAACTAAATCTGACATTTTTTTTATTTTAAAGTGGATTGTTTAATTTCTTTCCTCACAACAACAGCACTAATTAAGATACTGATTTCATATAAAACCATAATCGGAATGGCTACAATTACTTGACTAATTACGTCGGGTGGAGTAATTACCGCCGATAAAATTAGGACAATAATTAAAGCATATTTTCTGTATTTTCTTAAAAAAGTGGGAGTGACTAATCCTAATTTGGTTAGAAAATAAATTAAAATCGGTAATTCAAATAATAAACCACAAGCAATTGTTGAGGTTTTAATCATACTTGTATAAGATTCTAAATTAAATTCATTGACAATTTCGGCACTGGCACTAAATGACCCAAAAAAGTAAACGGACAAAGGTGTGATGATATAATAACCAAATAAAACACCCATAAAAAATAATAGCGAAGAAACGACGATGAATGCTTTCGCGTATTTTTTTTCTTTTTCGTACAAGGCGGGACTGATGAATTTCCAAATTTCCCATAGGATAAACGGAAAACCGGCAATAAATCCAACGGTGATGCAAGTCCAAATTAAAAATGAAACTTGTCCGCCCATATTGGTGTTCTGAATAATGAAAGGCATTTCAACATTACAAATTTGAGCATTTTCAAATCCGAAAAATTGTGTGACTTCACAAAAAAATCGATAAGTAACAAAGTTTGGATTTTTTGGTCCGAAGAGAATTTTTTCAAATATAAAATCGCTCACAAAAAAAGCGGCTGTGCCTAAAATCAGAATAGCAATCGTACTTCGAACAAGTAACCATCTCAACTCTTCAAGATGGTCTAAAAATGACATTTCTTTGGTGTTAGTTGCCATTATACAATTCCTTCTTTTAAAATGTCGTGCAAATGAATTACACCTTTGTAAGAATTATTTTCGGCAACAATTAATTGCGTTATCGAAAAATCTTCCATAATATTCAATGCTTCCACAACCATATCATTAGGTTCAATTATTTTCGGGTTTTTTGTCATAATGTCTCGAGCAACAATCCCGGTGATGGTTTCAGTTTTACTCAACATTCTTCGGATATCGCCATCGGTAATGATGCCGATAATTTTTTCATTTTCAACAACAGCGGTAACTCCTAATCGTTTTTCGGAAATTTCAAAAATAACTTTTTGCACGTTGTCATCTGCTGAAACAGTTGGTTTTTTTGATTCATCCAACATATCTTTCACACGAAACAACAATTTTTTACCCAATGCACCACCGGGATGATATTTAGCAAAATCTTCACTTTTAAAATTTCTTATTTCCATCAAACAAATCGCCAAACAATCGCCCATAACCAGTTGAGCTGTGGTACTATTTGTTGGTGCCAGATTATTAGGACAAGCTTCTTGGTCAACTGTTGTATCCAACACAAATTGAGAATTTTTAGCCAGAAAAGAAGATAAATTTCCGGTCATTGCAATTAAAGTATTGCCAAATCGGTTTAATATCGGAACTAAAATTTTTATTTCCGGACTATTTCCACTTTTAGAAATACAAATAATCACATCTTCCGGTTGAACCATTCCTAAATCGCCGTGAACCGCCTCAGAAGCGTGTAAAAATAGTGATGGTGTTCCGGTTGAATTCAATGTAGCCACAATTTTTTGAGCAATAATGGCACTTTTCCCAATTCCGGTCACCACTAATCTACCTTTAGATTCATAAATCAATTGAACACATTGAACAAAATCATCTGTCAGCAAATCAGCTAGTTTAGCAATGGCTTCACTCTCTGAAATAATCGTTGCTTTGGCAGCTTTTAAAATATTTTCTTTATTTATCAAAACGGATTGGATATAAAATTTGTATGAATAAAAGAAAGTTGTATCTTTATGGATGCAAATTTAAAATAAAATACCAATACATAAGAATGAATCCCAACGAAATTGACATTCATAAGGAATTAAAAAAGTATTTTGGTTTCGATCAGTTTAAAGGTTTACAAGAACAAGTTATCAAAAGTATTTTAGGAAAGGAAAATACATTTGTAATTATGCCCACTGGTGGCGGTAAATCACTTTGTTATCAATTACCGGCGTTATTTCAGGAAGGTACAGCAATTGTTGTATCGCCTTTGATTGCATTAATGAAAAATCAAGTGGATGCCATCCGAAGTGTTTCTTCCGAAGATGGTATCGCTCACGTTTTAAATTCGTCATTAACAAAAACTGAAATAAATCAGGTTAAAAAGGATATCACTTCCGGAATTACCAAACTTTTATATGTTGCACCCGAATCATTGGCAAAAGAAGAATATGTTGACTTTTTAAAATCGGTCAAAATTTCATTCATTGCAATTGATGAAGCTCATTGTATTTCAGAATGGGGCCACGATTTTAGACCGGAATACCGGAATCTTAAAAATATCATTAAACATTTAGGTAATGTTCCTGTAATTGGTTTAACTGCGACGGCGACGCCAAAAGTACAGGAAGATATTCTTAAAAATTTGGATATGTCTGATGCTCGCACGTTTAAAGCGTCGTTCAATCGTCCGAATTTATATTATGAAATCCGTCCGAAAACTAAGAATGTGGAATCGGATATTATTAAATTTATCAAGCAAAATAAAGGTAAATCAGGTATTATTTATTGTTTGAGCCGAAAAAAAGTAGAGGAAATTGCTCATGTTCTGCAAGTAAACGGAATTAGTGCTGTTCCTTATCACGCCGGTTTAGATGCAAAAACACGTGCCAAACACCAAGATATGTTTTTGATGGAAGATGTTGATGTGGTGGTAGCAACAATTGCATTTGGTATGGGAATTGATAAGCCTGATGTTCGTTTCGTAATTCACCACGATATTCCAAAATCCCTCGAAAGTTATTACCAAGAAACCGGTCGTGCCGGGCGAGATGGAGGAGAAGGTCACTGTTTGGCATATTACTCATACAAAGATGTAGAAAAATTAGAAAAATTTATGTCCGGGAAACCGGTTGCTGAACAAGAAATTGGTTTTGCACTTTTACAAGAAGTAGTAGCTTATGCCGAAACTTCGATGTCCAGACGTAAGTTTTTACTTCATTATTTTGGTGAAGAATTCGATAACGAAACCGGAGAAGGTGGCGATATGGATGATAATGTTCGTAATCCTAAACCAAAATCGGAAGCAAAAGAAAATGTGGTCAAAGTGCTGCAAGTAGTTCGCGACACCAAACATTTATACAAAACCAAAGAAATTGTTTACACTTTGTTAGGGAAAGTAAACGCTGTAATTAAAGCTCACAGAACCGATGCTCAAAGCTTTTTTGGTTGTGGAAGTGATAAAGATGAGCGTTATTGGATGGCCTTAATTCGTCAGGTTTTAGTGGCTGGTTTGTTAAATAAAGATATTGAAACGTATGGAATTTTGAAGTTATCCGAATCTGGAGCAGCATTTATCAAAAATCCAACTTCGTTTACGATGACCGAAGATCACGAATACAGCGAAGAAGAAGACGATGCTATCGTAGCTGCTTCAAAATCATCAGCAATTGCCGACGAAGCCTTAATGGCGATATTGAAAGATCTACGTAAAAAAGAAGCAAAAAAATTAGGCGTTCCACCGTTTGTGGTTTTTCAAGATCCTTCGTTGGAAGATATGGCTTTAAAATATCCAATTTCGATTGAAGAATTAAGCAATGTTCACGGTGTTGGTGAAGGAAAAGCAAAAAAATACGGCAAGCCATTTGTAGAATTAATCGCTCGCTATGTTGATGAAAACGACATTATTCGTCCGGATGATTTGGTCGTAAAATCAACGGGAGCAAATTCTGCCAATAAATTATACATCATTCAAAACATTGACAGAAAATTATCCTTAGAAGATATTGCTAAAGCGAAAGGTTTCACGATGGATAATTTGTTGAAAGAAATGGAACAAATTGTGTATTCCGGAACCAAATTAAACATCAAATATTGGATTGATGAAATTTTAGATGAAGATCAACAAGAAGAAATTCATGACTATTTTATGGATTCTCAAACCGATAAAATTGAAGATGCCTTAAAAGAATTCGATGGCGATTATGATATCGAAGAACTTCGTTTGATGCGAATTAAATTTATTAGTGAAGTAGCTAATTAGTATTCAGTAATCAGTTTTTAGTAGTCAGTTACTGAACACTAAAAACTGCTTACTGCTCACTAAAAATCTCTCCTCGATGAGGTTTCAATGCATCGCGAACAGCAATCATATTTTCATCGGTCACAACCATGAAAGCAATAGCTTGCATTTCGTTATAAATTTCAAAACCGGTAATGTTTATTGGTAATTTTTCAGCAATAATGAATTCTTTCAAATGAATTTCATGATGTTCTGCTGTTTTTGCCGAAGTTGGACCTCTAAAATCCCATATTAATTTGATTTTTCTAGACATTTTTTATTGCAAAAATAAATTCATTTTATGAAATACTTCTTAGTTGGGTTACTTTTATTTTCAAACGGAATACTTGCCCAAAAACTTTCAGTTGAACAAGCTAATCATTTAGCAACGCTTCCGCTAAAATGTTTACAACAAGAATATCCCAATAAGTTGAATCAGCTATTACTAGATTCAACCGAAATTAATTCTCCCCAAAAATTACATCCGGCTTTTTACGGTTGTTTCGATTGGCATTCGTCCGTGCATGGACATTGGAGTTTGGTATATTTGTTGAATAATTTTCCTGTTTTAGCCAATAAAAACGAAATTATTGATAAACTAAAAACCAATTTATCAAAAGATAATATTCAAGTTGAATTGGATTACTTTTCAAAAAATCATGAAAAATCTTTTGAACGAACTTATGGTTGGAATTGGTTGTTGAAGTTGCAATTAGAATTAGAAGTCAGCAAAGAACCATTTGCAAAAGAATTGGCTCAAAATCTCAAACCATTATCAGATTTGATTATAGCTCGCTATGCTGAATTTTTACCAAAATTACTTTATCCCGTTCGAGCAGGAACACATAATAACACTGCATTCGGACTCACATTTGCCTGGGATTATGCAGTTTTTTCAAACAACAAAGAGTTTCAAAATTTGATAATTGAAAACGCAAAGCGATTATTTTTATCAGATGAAAATTGTCCGATAAATTGGGAACCAAGCGGTACCGATTTCCTATCACCTTGCATGGAAGAAATCGGAATCATGAGTCGAATTTTACCCGAAAAAGAATTTTTGTCTTGGTTGAAAAAATTTAATAAAAATATTTTTAAGAAAGATTTTAAGTGGGAAGTTGCCCGAGTTTCAGACCGAACCGATGGTCATTTGGTTCATTTAGATGGATTAAATTTTAGTCGTGCTTGGAATTTTTATCATTTGATAAAGTTGTATCCAAAACATTTTGCTCATCTAAAACAATTAGCTGAAAAGCATCTTAATTTTTCACTTCCTTCTGTCGTGGATGGAAATTATGAAGGTGAACATTGGTTGGCTTCGTTTGCACTGAAAGCATTTGAAGAATTTGATTCTAAAAATAAATAATTTACATTTGCTAAAAATAATTATATGAAATATAACTACTTAACTCTAAAATTGTGTTTTTTGTTTTTAATAAACTCATCGTTGTTTGCTCAAAACGATTATACAGTTTCGTCTATACCACATCAATCCTATACTTTTGATGCAGTTCCATTATCCACTCTAGATGATATATATTCTCCTGCTATCAATATTGGATTTTCCTTTAATTTTTTTGGGATTGATTACGATCAGTTAGTGGTTAGTACCAACGGCTTTATTGATTTTCGTTCTAATCTTGCTGGTATGCTTAGTCCTTGGATATTAAATCAAAGTATTCCAAGCACTAATTTTCCTGTAAAAAATTCTATTTTGGGTTGTTATCATGATTTGTATAATCCAAATCAAGTTGGTTCTATAACATATGCTTTAACAGGAATTGCACCATATAGAAAGTTTGTTGTTAGTTTTTATGATCAGCCTCATTTTCAATGTTCTACAACAGAGAGTTCATTTCAAATGATTATTTATGAAACGTTTAATTATATTGATGTTCAGATTATAAATAGAGAAGTGTGTTCAGCTTGGAATCAAGGAAGAGCTGTAACCGGAATTATTAACCTTGAAGGAAATATTGCTTTTACACCACCCGGCAGAAATACGGGTGCTTGGGCTGCATCACAAGAAGGATGGCGTTTTGCAAGACCTTTTGTAAACACAAATTATAATTATACAATTTGTGATGATACTAATTTAGACGGATTTGGTTCGTTCAATTTAAATTTAATAAAAGAAGCAATTAATGAAGAGACTCCTGAAAACGTTACTATTCATGAAACACTTTCAGATGCAGAATTAGGTGGAAATTCGATACCTGGATCAAATTATACTAATATAAATCCAAATTATCAAAACCTCTATGCAAATTTTGATGGTGTAATAACAACCATTGTTTTATCAGTTATTGATTGTTCAATTGATTATGATAATGACACGGTTAATACTGAATTAGAAGACGTTAATGGTGATGGAAATTTATCGAATGATGATACAGATGGTGATGGAATTCCGGATTATTTAGATAACGACGACGACGGGGATTTGGTTTTAACCGAATATGAATATGTTTTTCCAGCAGGACGAAATTCAGACGAATCGTCTCCGCTTGATACAGATTTAGATGGAATTCCAGACTATCTTGATAATGATGATGATGGAGATGGTGTGCTTACAATTGATGAAGATTACAACGGAAATAATAATCCAATGGACGACGATATAAATTCTAACGGAATTCCGGATTATTTAGACAATCAAGTGGCATTGGGTTTAACAGAAAATCAATTGTCAAATTTAATTAAGATTTATCCAAATCCAGCTGAAAATTTTATCTCAATAGCCAATCAATCCGAATGGAGTATTGATAAAGTTTCTATTTATTCAATCAATGGTTCTAAAGTTATTGAGCTAAATAACGTGAACGAAAATCAGAAAATTGATGTTTCAAATCTTCAATCAGGATTGTATTTAATCAACATTCAGACAAATAATAAAAATTTAAGTTACAAATTTATAAGAAAATAATAGGATTAGATTCTCACAAATAAGGTTTAGCATTTGCTGAACCTTTTTTGTTGGATACAAATTAAAAAAATTACTTTTGCAAAAAAGAATACTATGCCCAAAGAACTTCTCATACAAGTTGCACCCGAAGTTGCCGCCAATGATTTTTTATTAAAAGATCATGTGGCAAAAATGATTCGGACTTCAGTGTCAGAAGTTCAGCATATTTCCATTCTTAAACGTTCGATTGATGCTCGTCAAAAAGCCATCAAAATCAATTTAAAGTTGATGGTATTTTTTAAGGGCGAACCTTTTACTGAACAAAAAATCGAATTACCCAACTACCCGAATGTTGCTAATCAAAAGGAAGTAATCGTTATTGGAGCTGGTCCCGCCGGACTTTTTGCAGCATTACAACTCATTGAAGTAGGTTTAAAGCCAATTGTAATCGAACGAGGAAAAGATGTTCGTGGCCGTCGTCGTGATTTAAAAGCCATCAATGTCGATCATATCGTTAACGAAGATTCTAATTATTGTTTTGGCGAAGGTGGAGCAGGAACCTATTCGGACGGAAAATTATACACACGTTCCAAAAAACGGGGTGATGTGGATAGAATTTTAGAATTATTAGTCGGTTTTGGAGCTTCTTCGGATATTCTAGTCGAAGCACATCCGCACATTGGGACAAATAAATTACCGCAAATTATTCAAGATATTCGAGAAAAAATCATTGAATGTGGTGGACAAGTTTTGTTTGAAACCCGTGTGACAGATTTTATTGTCAAAAACAATGAAATGCAAGGAATTGTTACCCAAAAAGGTGAAACAATTTCAGCTAACAAAGTTATTTTGGCCACCGGACATTCCGCTCGTGATATTTTTGAATTATTAGATAGAAAAAAAATCCTTATCGAAGCTAAACCTTTTGCTTTAGGGGTTCGTGCGGAACATCCTCAAGAATTAATTGACAGTATTCAATATAGTTGTGATTTTCGTGGAGATTATTTGCCACCGGCTCCGTATTCGATTGTTAAGCAAGTAAATGGTCGTGGAATGTATTCGTTTTGTATGTGTCCCGGCGGCGTGATTGCTCCGTGTGCTACAAGCCCTGGCGAAGTAGTAACGAATGGTTGGTCGCCATCCAAAAGAGATCAAGCTACAGCCAATTCCGGAATTGTGGTTGAATTAAAATTAGAAGATTTTAAACCATTTGCCAAATTCGGTCCTCTAGCCGGAATGGAATTTCAAAAATCCATCGAACAAAAAGCGTGGCAATTAGCGGGTAAAACTCAAAAAGTTCCTGCTCAACGAATGATCGACTTTACGCAAAATAAAATTTCTTCATCAATTCCGAAAACGTCGTATGTTCCGGGAACAACTTCGGTAGAAATGGGACAAGTTTTTCCGGGTTTCTTAACGCAAATTATGCGAGAAGGATTTTTACAATTCGGAAAATCTATGAAGGGTTATTTAACAAATGAAGCTATTTTGCATGCACCTGAAAGTCGAACATCATCACCGGTGCGAATTCCGAGAGATGCTCAAACGTTGGAACATCTTCAAATCAAAGGTTTGTATCCTTGTGGAGAAGGAGCAGGGTTTGCCGGCGGAATTGTTTCTGCAGCCATTGATGGTGAAAAATGTGCTTTGAAAATTAAGGAGAGTTTGGGATAATTTCTTTACTTCAACACCCGTTAAACTTTTCACAAATCCACATAAATCCAAATAAAAACGAACTTTTTCATACCTTTGAAGAGCTATAAAAACGCTATGACAGAAGAAAAAGTAATTTTAGTAAATGAAAACGATGAACCCATCGGTTTGATGGAAAAACTCGAAGCTCACGAGAAAGCCGTTTTACACCGTGCCTTTTCCGTGTTTATTTTGAATGATAAAAATGAAGTGATGCTCCAACAACGAGCTTATCACAAATACCATTCACCTTTGTTGTGGACCAACACGTGTTGCAGTCATCAACGGGAAGGCGAAAGTAACATAGAAGCCGGAACCAGAAGATTGCAAGAAGAAATGGGCTTTTCAGCCGAATTGAAAGAGTTATTTCATTTTATTTACAAAGCTCCGTTTGACAATGGTTTAACCGAACATGAACTCGATCATGTGATGATTGGTTACTACAGCGAAGAACCCAAAATCAATCCCGATGAGGTGGAAAGTTGGAAATGGATGAGCATCGAAGCCATTAAAGACGATATTCAAACCCAATCTGAAAATTATACCGTTTGGTTCAAAATCATTTTTGACGAGTTTTATCATTACCTTGAAGAACACAAATTATAACCATTTACCATGAAAGTAACCGTTTCCAGAAAAGCTCACTTTAACGCTGCTCATCGATTGTATCGAAAAGATTGGTCGATGGAAAAAAACGACTTGGTTTTTGGTAAATGTAATAATCCGAATTTTCACGGACACAATTATGAATTGATTGTGAGTGTAACAGGCGAAATTGATCCCGAAACAGGATTTGTTTTAGATGTAAAAATCCTTTCCGATTTAATCAAAGAACATATCGAAGATGCGTTTGATCATAAAAACCTAAATTTAGATGTTCCCGATTTTGCCGATTTAAATCCAACTGCCGAAAATATTGCTGTTGTAATTTGGAATAAATTGCGAAATCACATCAAAAGTTCTTTAGAATTAGAAGTTGTTTTATATGAAACACCTCGAAATTTTGTAACCTATAAAGGAAATTAAAATGGCTCTAAAAGTTGGTGATAGTGTTCCTAATTTTACTGCAAAAGATTCTAAAGGAATTATTTTTGACAGTTCAACAGTAATTGGAAAAAAGCCTACTGTCATTTATTTTTATCCTAAAGATGATACGCGGGTTTGCACGGAACAAGCGTGTAGTTTCAGAGATTCATATCAAGATTTTACCGATTTAGGGGCTGAAGTTATTGGCGTAAGCGGTGATTCAACTACTTCGCATCAAAAATTTTCTGAAAAACACCAACTTCCTTTTACACTTTTATCGGATCATGATAAAAAATTACGCAATTTGTTTGGTGTTCCTACTGCGTTATTCGGACTCATTCCGGGTCGAGTGACGTATGTGATTGACGAAAAAGGAATTATTCGACTGATTTTTGATAACTTATCAGGCAAAATACACATTGAAAAAGCACTTCAAATGCTGAAAAAGATAGTATAAGTATTTTTCAAGTTAATTAATTTAAGTTCAAATGCTTATTTTTGACGTTTCAACTAAACCAATGAAACAATTTTATCCACTCACATTTGAACCAATTTTCAAAGAACGTATTTGGGGCGGAACCAAGTTAAAAGATTATTTGAATAAGCCAATTAGCTCTGAAATTACCGGAGAAAGTTGGGAATTGTCAACCGTTCCCGAATCAATAAGTGTTGTTAATAGTGGTGAATTTAAAGGGAAAAACCTTAATGAATTAATTGATTTATATCCCAAAGAAATTTTAGGAAAGGAAGTTTTTAATCAATTTGGAAAACAATTTCCGTTGCTTTTTAAATATTTGGATGCTAAAGCAGATTTATCAATTCAATTGCATCCGAATGATGAATTGGCAAAAGCTCGTCATAATTCTTTTGGGAAAACCGAAATGTGGTATGTGATGCAAGCCGATGAGAATGCTCGTTTGATTGTGGGTTTCAAAGAAAATTCAAACCGTGAAGATTATTTGAATCACGTTGAAAACAAAATGCTACTTTCAATATTAAACGAAGTTCCGGTAAAAAAAGGAGATGTTTTTCTTTTAGAAACCGGAACCATTCATGCCATTGGTGCCGGGATAGTGATTGCCGAAATTCAGCAAACCAGCGATATTACGTACCGAATTTATGATTGGGACAGAGTAGATGCTAACGGGAAAGGTCGCGAATTGCACACTGAATTAGCCTTGGATGCCATCAATTATAAAACTACTTCTGCCAAAAAAGAATATACTTCGATTGAAAATAAAAGCATTTCGGTTGTGGATTGTCCTTATTTTAAAACCAATATTATTTCGTTAAACGATGAGGTTTTGATTGATAAAACATCAGACTCCTTTATGGTTTTGATGTGTACCGAAGGTAGTTTTGAACTCGTTTTCGGAGATCAAAAGTATATGTATCTAACTGGTGATACCGTTTTAATTCCGGCTGTACTCACTTCTTTTATGTTGAAAGGAACGGCTACAGTATTAGAAATTACTGTTTAGTTAAAATAATTACTTTTACTTTTTTGCCGTCAATTTCACTAATTTTCACAAATTAGTGAAGCTAAGTAGCAAACCATATTAATTCGTGCTAATTCGTGTAATTTGTGGCTTATAATAAATTTTTGCGTACTTTTGCACCGCAATTAAAATTTAAAGAAAAATGGCAAGTATTAGAAATTTGAAGAAAGACATCAATTTTGTGATGGGCGATATTATCGAGGCGGTTTATATCCACGAAATGACTACAACAGGAAAACCAACTGATAAAACAAGTGCGTTAATTGATGAAACAATTAGTACTTTTGATGCTTTAATCGCTAAATTAAACGATAAAAAAGTAGAAGACAGAAGAGTTCATTTAAAGCAAGTAGAAAAAGATTTAGAAGCGGCTGCTATTCAATTAGTTGAAAAAGTAAACGCACTTTAATCTATTTTTTTGATAAAAAAGTGCCTTTTTGTTTTGGAAATTTGATTTTCAAAATTATATTTGCACCATAATTGAGACGCCGGTGTAGCTCAGCTGGCTAGAGCAGCTGATTTGTAATCAGCAGGTCGTGGGTTCGAGTCCCTCTATCGGCTCAATTTTTAAGGATAACTTTAGGGTTATCCTTTTTTTATTGTATATGGGACGAGAAGTTTATCCCGATTACTATCGGGAAGTCCCTCTATCGGCTCAATTTTTTTGAAAGGATAACTTCGGTTATCCTTTTTTTATGGAATAAATTATGATAAGGCTCGCTTTGTAAGAATTTCTAATTAGTGATTTTTTTCAATGTGATTAATGAAGTCTTTTTTTCGTCACACGAAGGGATTCGTGCGACAGCGGGGTGATTAATGTAGTTTTTTTTCGTCACACGAAGGGATTCGTGCGACAGCGGGGGATTTATTTTATCTTCTTTTCTTCATATGAAGGGAATCGTGAGAGAGGGGGGGATTCGAACTACTTTTCTATTAATTACAATAACTTTTTACATTAACTGTATCGTTTGAATACCCACGCTCTGTAATTAATTGCACACTTATGCATTCGAATTTATTATTTCGTTAACTTTTTCAAAAATTGGAATTAAATGCTTAAAATCATCTTTGTTTAAAGCAATTAAACTATTAGCAAAATCTCTTTTCTTCCCTTTAAATTCTATAATTTCACCTCCACCTTTTATTTTATTTTTTCTGAAATATTGTTCTAAGGATTCTATTCCATAGAATAATAATTCAATCGTAAGTATAGATTCATTCTCGTAAGTCAAATTTTCTGATTTTATTACTTGATTAATAATCTCTTTATTTTCAGGAACTGGAAGTAAAATCGCATATGCGTTTAAGGACTTATGCTTTATTGTTAGAGCCTTTTTAGGGTTATCTTCAATCATTGTATATTTTTTCTTCAAACCATTCCATACATTATATCCCTCTTGGTCAAAATCAAAAAGTGCAATAAAAATTTTGTCAGAATAATTAACAAAAATACCATCTTGAGCATCTTCTGCTCTTCTAAATAGATTTCCTAAAAATGAAGCATCAAAGCAATCTTGAATAAAAAATGGCATTTCATTACCATAAAGTTTTGACCACGCAGTTTCTAGAATAATTTTGTCAGTGATCCCTTCTGTAAAAAGAATTGGCAACTCAGTTTTTGAAATATTATAATTGATCCCTATTTTTGTATCTTCAACGTTTATTGTTGCAATACCTTCAGTTAGGATATTGACAATTTTTTCTTTGCACTCTTTTCTAATTATGTGCTCTCCATTAGTTTCAATGATAAAAACGGAATCTTCAGGACTTAAAGCTACTGTGGTTGGAGAGTGAGTAGCCAATATCACTTTAAATTTTTGCTCTTTTACAAATAAATTTTGAATTACATCTAAAAGTCTATTAATCATTGAAGGATGCAATGAAGAGTCAACTTCATCTAGCAATAATACTCTTGGAATAATTCTTTTTTTTCTTGTTTTATGAATGAAGATAGAAAGAGCAATTAAAGTCTTTTCTCCTGATGATAACTGATCAAAATTGGTGGTATATTTTTTTTCTTTGTGTTGAAGACTTACAGGGATTTTGATATTGTTTTTATCAACTCCAAGAAATTTTTGATTGGCGTCTGAGTATAAATAATAGCCATTACAATCATATTCAGCTAAAACTCCATTAATTTGTTCAATTGGAGACAAACCATTTACTTTTATAAACTCATCTGCTTCTAAAAATGTTACCTGTTCTTTATAGTCTAGGGCTTTTGCTTTGTTTATTATATTCTCCGTTTTCTTTAACTGATATTCCTTTTCTTCATTAACTATATCTTCTAAAAATAGGTTAGGTGATTCAAAGTCGTTTGCATTAATTTTTGAAATATCTTTATCTGGAAAAGTGTTTGTCAAAAACGTATATAGATCCTCATCTTCATTTTTTATACGTTCATCAATTGAACTCGAATAAAGTTTTACTACTTCGTTAAAAACTGGTTTTAGCTTTTCATACGATAGGTCCTCAATTTTTCCTTTTGCCTTATTCAAGTATTCATGTACAAATTGAAAAAACGAAGGTGATAATAACTTACGTTTTTTCATTAATTCTAATGATAGGTTAGGAACTCCAATTAATTGTTTTAATATTTCAAAATCCCCTTCCTTTCCAAAATAGGAGTCAAAATCAAAATTTGGGTTTTTTGCATGTTTATAAATAATATTTTCTGTCAGAGTTCTTTGCTCCGCTTCAAGTTTTATTACTTTTGTTTTATAACTTTTTATTTTATTTAGATATTGTTGTTTCTCGTTATTCCACTCATTTAATCGATTTTGGTATTGAGGATTTTGTTGAATATTACCTGAAAATACTGTAAAATCATTGTAGTTATAATATACTATTTCAGATTTATCAATTCCCTGAATTTCAATATGACCTTTTTTTAATGCACTTAAAAAATGTGTCTTTCCAGAACCATTTTTTCCTGTTAAGATAGAAAAATCATTAATCTCAATAGGACTAAAGCTTTTGATAGAAATATAGTCTGATTTGTAATTTATTTTCATTGAATATTATGATTACATTGAACTCTCCATTTTTATGATGTATCTCAAATATACCTAAAACAAACTTTCATACACCTAATTTCTGCTAGTTTGTATAAGGTTTGTATCGTTTTATATCATACTAAAATACAAAAATTCCTCATAAATTAACATTATCATACAATTTTAAATAAAAAATCAAATCTCTTCCTAGCACTAATTTGCGTGAGGGATAGCAGCGTAAAGCCCACAGAGAGGAGGCACGACGAACGAGGACTTGTAACGGAAAGCCCGACCCGGAGCTTGCGGAGGGGCACGCCATAATGGTTCGTTTTAGGTTTGAAGTTTCAGGTTAGGTGTTGATATCTAAGTCTTTAATGTAGTCTTCGTGTTCGTAGAAGAAGTATTCGAAGGATTCCATTTTTTCTGCAAAAAAGCTGAAAATGGTGTTCCAAGTGGATTTGTTGTTGATGCTGATGTTATCGATTTCGACCCAAATACGGCTGATGATTTTTCCGTTTTCAAGATGGAAGTTTTTTTCGAAGATGGCTTCTGGTAAATAGTTTTCTAAAAGAATGGTTTTGAGTGATTCGATTTTTTCGAAATAGATTTTTCGGTGCTCTTCGTCTTTGGGTTCGATATCTAAAGAAACCATGGCTTTTTTGTTATCGACATGAAATTTGAAGGTTACATCTTTTATTTTGGTGTTGTAGAGCAACCATTTTTTTGGATATTCCTGAGCGAAGGTTATCCAAAATTCACGTTTTATTTTTTGTGCTTCTTCTTTGCTGAACATTAGTTGATGAGGGTTACTTTGATTTTTATATTCAAAAGTGGAAATTCTTTTTTGTCGGTTTCTTGGTTGGCGATTTCATCCATTACTTCAAAACCTTTGGTTATTTTGCCAAAAACGGTGTGCTCTTTGTCTAAATGATGGGCTCCGTTTTTGTTTTGAACGAAATAGAATTCATAAGGATTACTGAGTTTTTCAGGGTTTTCTTCCCATAGTCTTGCGGAAGCTAAGGCTCCGTAATGGTGTTTGAGTGTGTTGTTGAATTCGGGAGGAATGAGGTATTTTCCAATATTTTGTCTGTCTTTTTTGGTAATGGACTCGTCTGAGCTTCCACCTTGAATGATGAAATTTTTTACGACTCGATGAAAATAAGTTGTATTGAAATAGTTCTTTTTGACCAAATAGATAAAATTGGCTCTGTGCAAAGGCGTTTTATCTGATAATTCGACTTCAATATTTCCATATTTTGTTTCGATAAGTACTTTGTTTTCAAGATTTCTTTCGCCATACCAAGTTAAAAAATCAACTACATTTTCATCTGTAAGTACGATTGTTTCTAAATCATATTTTGGTTTTTTAGTATTATTTTTTATGTTGACTGAATCATTTTTTTGCTCTCTATTTTTTTCTGTAGTATCTTTAGTTTTCTTTTCGCACGAAAAGATTGAAAAAATTAGCAAAAAAAGGATGACTTTATGGAATTTCATGATTTTTTAAAATATGTTCCAAAAATAGCAAAAGAATCGCTTCCTGCTACAAGTGCTCATTTAAAAATGGCTCCTTTGTTTCGGCAAGAGTTGTTGAAGGAGATTGATTATGATTCGTATCAACCCAGAAAAGCTGCAGTATTAATGCTTTTTTATCCTAAAAATAATGAAACGCATTTGGTGTTGATTGTTAGAAATACCTATCCGGGCGTTCATTCGTCTCAGATTGCTTTTCCGGGTGGAAAGGTAGAATTAGAAGATGAATCGTTGGCACAAACCGCTTTGCGTGAAGCAGAAGAAGAGATTGGTGTGGATCGAATGCATGTAGAAATCGTTAAATCGTTCACAGATGTTTACATTCCACCCAGTAATTTTTTGGTTTCGCCTTTTTTAGGAATAAGTCAAAAAGAATTGGAATTTGTAATGCAAGAAGATGAAGTTGCTGGAATTATTGAATTGTCGTTACGTGATTTTTTGGATGATAATAATGTGGTAATGAGAAAATTAACCACATCATATGCCAATGAAATTGATGTTCCTGCTTTTTTGGTGAAAGAATATGTTGTTTGGGGTGCTACGGCTATGATGATGAGTGAGTTAAAAGAAACTATTAAAATGGTACTTTAATTGATTTGATTTTTATAAATTCGCAATCAATTTTTCCAACAAAAGACTAATTATGGGATTGTTTAAAAGAAATCCTTTCGGACATATTCTGTTTTTAAAAAAATGGCTCATACGCATTTTTGGCGTCATGACGCACCAACGTTATCGCGGCTTTAATCAAATGCATATCGAAGGTTCAGAAATTATCAAAAATCTACCTGAAACAGGCGTTTTGTTTATTTCTAATCACCAAACTTATTTTGCCGATGTAGTGGCGATGTTTCATGTTTTCAACGCTAGTTTGAGTGGTCGTGATGATAATATCAAAAATGTTGGCTACTTGTGGAATCCTAAATTAAATATTTATTACGTTGCTGCCAGTGAAACCATGAAAGAAGGTTTATTGCCTAGAATTCTAGCGTATGCGGGAGCAATTACGGTAGAACGTACGTGGCGAGCTAAAGGTCAAGACATTAAACGAGAAGTAAATCCGAACGACACAGAGAATATAAAAATAGCCTTAGATGATGGCTGGGTAATTACTTTTCCGCAAGGAACAACTCGTTCGTTTAAACCGGTTCGAAAAGGAACGGCTCACATCATAAAGCAACACAAACCGATTGTTGTGCCAATTGTAATTGATGGTTTCAGACGTTCGTTTGATCGAAAAGGACTTCGCATCAAGAAAAAAGGAATACTTCAATCGATGGTCATCAAAGAACCACTCGATATTGATTATGACAACGAATCTATTGATGAGATTGTTGAAAAAATTGAATATGCTATTGAGCAACATCCATCTTTACTCAAAGTGATTCCGGTTGAAGTTTTAGAAGAACAAAAAGAATTAGACAAAAAAAGAATGTGGGAATATTAAAAATCCATTTTCTTTAATTCTTCATAGTTTTTGTGTAATCTTCTCATTAAGAAACCATAAATCAAGCGGTAGAATAACCAAAATAATCCAAAAGTTATAGCGAATAAAGCTAAATAACTTAAAATAATTACAATCCAGAATATTTTAGAATCTGCATAATCAATATTATTTAATGCATTTTTTATATTTGGTTCATACATTACTTGTGAAATTGAAACAACAATAAAAATAAACGCAACCATAAATAGATTATACCAAATATAATATTGTACAGTCTTTCTAGTTTTAATAATTGAACTCATTAATTTTTTTACTGTATCTGTTGTAGATATTGTTTTAAAATTTTTGTAAAACACATAGATAAACACTACAAGAATGATAAAATTCACTATAGTTAAAACTTGAAATAGTGTATCAATATGATACATTTCCAAAGTTTTAAGATAGTTGTCGTCAACAGTCAGAAAATTTAAACCTGATGACAAAATCAATTCGGCAATACTAATCATCAAAATCCATTTTACAATGGAAGACGATCGTTTGTGAATCATTTTATATATTTGGTTTTCCGTCACTTGCTCATACGAGTGTGCGTCTTTTTTCCAAGCTTTTTTCAATAAATCCAATTCCTCAGTCATATACTTATGGATTAACGATTTTTTTTAATTTTCCTTTAATTCTATTCATTTTCACTCTCGCATTTACCTCGCTGATACCCAACGTTTCGGCAATTTCTTCGTAATCTTTATCTTCCAAATACATAAAAACCAGTGCTTTTTCAATATCATTCAATTGTTGCACGGCTTTGTATAACAATTTAATTTGTTCTTCTTCTTCAAAATTATAATCATCGGGAGCAATGAACTGTTTTTTGCCTTCCATATCAGTCGTAGCAACCGTTCGCGTGCTTTTTCGATACAACGTAATAGCAGTATTCAATCCTACACGATACGCCCACGTTGAAAATTTAGAGTCGCCACGAAACTTCGGAAACGCTTTCCATAACTGAATCGTAATTTCCTGAAATAAATCATTGTGAGCATCTTCACCCGACGTGTACAAACGACAAATCTTGTGAACGATGTTCTGATTTTCCTTTAATTGCGTAACAAAAGATTGCTCCAGTGAATTGCTCATGTTCAGTTAGTAGTCAGAATATAAAATTTGTTACAAGATACAATTATTTTCAGAAGCCAATCCCGCTATCCGTTCCAAGCTTTTTTGTCTTGCTGCGTTTTTCTAAGGGCAAAAAGTAGCTCCCAAGGTCGCTCTTTTTACCCAAGAAAAACTGCAACAATCCTGCAAAAGGCTTTCCACTGCTATCGGGGCTAGAAGTTGCGAGTTTAAAAGTCGCGGGTTGCGGGTTACAGGTTGCGAGTAATCCTTTTTCGACAAGTTATTAATTTATAATTTATCTTATTTTTTACAATTTGTGGTCACAACCCGCAACCCGCAACTTTTAAACCCGCAACCCTCAGCTTTGTGCCTTTTTTTCTTTGTGGCAAAAAATCGGTGTTCCTAAAACTTCCCATACTAACCAAAAATGATAAAATTCAGTTAAAATTTAACACACCAGAAAAGGAATAATTTTTAAAATGTTAAAACTCACTATCTTTGTCATACAAAAATCTCAGTAGCTCAGTAACTCAGCAACTCAGTAACTTAAAACTATGAATATCCCAAATACCAATCTTCCCAGAATCGTCATCATCGGTGGCGGATTTGCCGGAATTGCACTCGCCAAAAGCCTCAAAAATCAACGTGTTCAAGTCGTGTTAATCGACAAACACAATTACCATACATTTCAACCACTTTTATATCAAGTAGCTACGGGCGGATTAGAAGCCGGTTCAATCGCTTACCCAATCCGAAAAGTGGTCCAAGAATACCAAAACTTTTATTTCCGCCTAGGTTTTGTCAACGAAATCGATACGCAAAATCAAAAAGTAAAAGCCGACATTGGCGATTTGCGGTATGATTATTTAGTGTTAGCCACCGGTTCCAAAACTAATTTTTTTGGCAACAAAGAAATCGAACGTAATAGTGTGGCAATGAAAACCATTCCGCAATCACTCAACATCAGAAGTTTGATTCTTGAAAACTTTGAACAAGCGTTGTTGACCAACGATATTCACGACCGACACAGTTTGATCAATTTTGTGCTTGTGGGTGGCGGACCAACCGGAGTAGAATTAGCCGGAGCTTTGGCCGAAATGAAAAAAGCCATTCTTCCCAAAGATTATCCCGATTTAGATGTGCGAAAAATGCAAATCAACCTCATTCAATCCGGAGAAAGAATTTTGGATACTATGAGTGAGAAATCATCACAAGCTGCCGAGGATTTTCTTATCAACTTAGGTGTAAATGTCTGGAAAAATGTTCGTGTAACTGGTTATGACGGAAGCACCGTAACAACCAACACCGATTTAACTTTCGAATCAGCGACCGTAATTTGGACAGCAGGTGTGCAAGGAGCTTTACCGTCCGGAATTGATACAAACGCCATCATTCCAAGAGCTGATCGAGTAAAAGTAAACGAGTTCAATCAAGTAGAAGGTTACGATAACATCTTTGCCATTGGCGATATTGCAGCGATGTTGTCTGATAAAAATCCGTTTGGACATCCAATGATGGCACAACCGGCCATGCAACAAGGAAAATGGTTGGGCGAAAACATCGTCAAAAAAATAAATAAGAAACCGCTAAAACCATTTGTTTACAACGACAAAGGTTCGATGGCAACAATTGGCAGAAACAAAGCGGTGGTTGATTTACCAAAATTTCATTTTCACGGTGTTTTTGCTTGGTTTGTTTGGATTTTTGTACACTTGTTTTCCTTAATCGGATTTAAAAACAAAGCGGTAGTGTTGACTAATTGGATTTACAATTACATCCGTTTAGACCGTGAAGGACGATTGATTATCAGACCGTTTAAAAAGAAAAATGTGACTTCTTTTGTTGCGGATGAAGTTTAGGATCAGTTGTCTGTTGTCAGTTTTTAGTTGTCAGTTAGTTTTGCTTATCAATTTCTAATTAATAAAATTATGAGTAAATCTCTATTAACAATTATTTTTTTAATTTTCACAAGATTATGTTTTTCACAAAATATAAATTTTATCATTCAAGTCAATGATAAGCTTTTACAATATGGGGAATTAGCTAATTTATATTTGATAATTGAAAATGAAAAAGACACAACAAAATATTTTGTAAATTATTACCCAGGTGATTTAATTTTGAGTAAGGATATTTTGGCTGTAATTGATTCAGCAAAATATGATAAGATTTATCTACATTTTGACTACTATACTTATAGAAGAGGTAAGCAAGATGTTGCTAATTTTGATATTGAATTAAGTAAGAACTTATTCAAAAAACCTTATTTAATAGCAAACGTCTTTGATTTTAGAGATAAAAAATATAAGCGATGGTATCAGTATCATACTGAAGAAAAATATCTAGTCCAAATGATATATCCAAATAGCGGATTGTATGTTAGAAGAAAATAAGAAAAACGATTAAACTTTACGTGCTATAAATTTATAATGATTTTTAATTTAAAATTTTTAGTTAGAAGAATTATCTTCCCGCTAAAAACTAACTAATGCTTACTTCCTCTCCATTCCAATCATCAATCCCACAAATTTGCTATATCCTTCCAAACCGTCTTTTTGCTTGTTGAGTTTCAAAAAATTGTCGTAAAAAGTTTTGAAAATCGGTTCTAAAAACGTTTTGTATTCTTCGTGAAATTGTTTGCTTTCGTCGAAGTTTTTGATGATTCCTGAATTGATTAACGGTAAAAATTTTTCACTGCTGCCTTCTTTAATGCGTTCTAAATTTCGCAAACAATGCTTCACAGCAAAACTATAACCGGAATATTGAAAGTAAATATCGTCACTTTTCACAGAAGCTAAAAATCCAATAAAATTAGCTTCACTTTCGCTGGCATACCCAATTTGATGAGCCATTTCGTGCAACGTTGTAGTCGGAAAATTATATTTTGGCAAGCAATCATTCACTTGAGCTTCATTGGTAAACGGATTCAAATAGCCGCCAAATCCCATATAACTCAACGGAACACTGATTAACGATGGTTTGATGCTTGGCTTTTCATACAATAGAAAAGGAAATTCTTTTTCAACCGAAGTATAGCTTTTTACACTCAATTCAAAAATTTCCTGAGTAGAGTAGGGAACGACCACTTTTACAGAATCATTTTGTGTAATTTGTTTATGAATCGCATTCGTTTTTTCAATCAATTTTATTGTAAAAGCTTCTAATTCTTCAGTAGAATATTCTTTGTCAATCTCCAGTTTTTCATACATCGGAATACGATGATAATTAGTTGCCCATAACAAATGAAACAGAAAATAAAATACGGATGCAAAACTGACAATCTTCAACAAATTATCTTTCCAAGCTGTTTTCCAGGTTTTTCGCACTCTCCAAAACCATCTGAAAACCAAAAACAAAACAATACCGTAAATAATATCACCAATGGAAATAGACGTAAATCCAAACGTGGTTCTGGAAATTTTTGAGATAATAGGATAGATTCCGTTACTGTAATAATTTTCTATAAACTTTGGAAATAAAGAAGCGATTTTTAATACAATAATTTGTATCAAAAGGAAAAGTGGAAGTATGTATTTTTTTTGAATCATCGGCGTAAAGATAGGATTTTTGGATTATTGGATAATTAGATTGTTCGATAATTAGATTGTTCGATTATTCGATTGTTAGATTATTAGATTGTTTGATTACTAGATTGTTTGATTACTAGATTGTTTGATTATTAGATTGTTTGATTATTAGATTGTTTGATTATTAGATTGTTAGATTTTCGCCTAGTCTTTAATTCTAGTAATCCAAAAATCTAACAATCCTTTTCCATCCGTTCTTTCATTCTAAAAATCCAATAATCTAAAAATCCTTTTCCATCCAGTCTTTCATTCTAAAAATCCAAAAATCCAACAATCTAAAAAAAATTAACTCCTTTATTTAGAATAAATAAGAATAATATTTTACATTTGTAGCATCATTTTTCAATCATGGGAAAAGCAAAAAAATCTGAAAAAGTAATTTATTTCTGCGACGGCAAAAAATGCTGTAAATACAACAAAGAAATCAAAGATTGTCTTAAAGACTTAGTCAAAGACAATGGTTTGAAAGAAACGGTTGCCTTTGAAAAAATGAAATGCCAAGGCATGTGCAAACAAGCTCCGGTTTTGTGTATTCACAAAAATGAATGTGTGGGCAAAGTATCGACTAAGGATGCTAAAAAACTCTTCGAAAAGCATATCGCTTAACTTTTTTCGCACTTTTTTCTTTATAATTTAATTGAGGTTATTATTCATTTTACTAAACTAAATTAAAAGTTCTAAAATACCAACTTGTTTTTGAATAGGTTTAAATGTTATATATTTGAGTTACTTACAAAAACATCTGTAAGTCTTAAATTCTTTAGAACTATGAAATGGACCTACAGTATAAAAAATAAATTGACAGCTTCCGGTGCACTTTTTTCACTTTGTGTATTGGTGTTGTTTAGTAATTACATTGACAGAACTCATACAGAAAACGTAAAAAAGGCAATCAGCACCTTGTATGAAGACCGATTAATTGCTGAGGAATTTATTTTAAAAATGACGAGTGGTTTTTATCAAATTAAAGAAGCAATAAATTCTGATTCGACTGATGTTATTAAAATCAACAGTGTAAATAATTTAATTGCTGATGTTGTATCAGTAAGCAATGCCTATCAAAAAACTAAATTTACGGCTGTTGAAACAAGCAAAGCAGATGAATTGTTACTTATACTCAAAGAGTTTGAATCCAGTCAACATACTCTTCAAGCAAAATTAGAATATTCGAACAAGGCGTTAGTAATTCTCAATGAACTTTCTGCAATTCAGTTAGCCGAGTCTAAACAAATTATGGCTCATGCTGAAGAATTGTATCTCTCAGGAAAAACATCTTCACAGTTTGTTTTTGTTATCATTGTTATCATATTAATCGTACTTCAAGCTCTTGTATTTACTTCTAAAAGTTTAGTTTCAAATACAAAATTTCCAAATCTGAACTAACCAAACTAGAAAAGAAATGAACATCTCAAGAATTTTTAGAACTGAAAATTGTCAACAAAAAGTGAATTTATTTAGATAAGTTGGTAGAAGGGTAACAAAAGGTAAATCAATGGAAAATTTAAGGTAACAAGGATTTTGAATTAGTTATGCTTTTACTTGAAATACATTTTCTAAACACGTTTCGATTCTAATTTTTCAAAAACTTTCCCTTTTCAATTTTCAAAAAACCTTCATTTTCTTTGTAACTTTGCATTGCTGAAAAAAAACTCAGCAACTCAGTAACTCAGCAACTCAAAAGAAATGAATCAAGAAATCAGAAACCTAGAACCCAAAGCACTTTGGAATAAATTTGCCGACTTAAACGCTGTACCACGACCATCCAAAAAAGAAGAACGTGTAATTGCTTTTATGATGGATTTCGGAAAGCAATTAGGCTTAGAAACCAGCAAAGATGAAGTTGGAAACGTCATCATCAGAAAACCGGCAACTGCAGGATTAGAAAATAGAAAAACCATCGTGATGCAATCGCATTTAGACATGGTGCATCAAAAAAATAACGATACCGATTTTGACTTCAACACACAAGGAATCGAAATGTATGTGGATGGCGATTGGGTTCGTGCCAAAGGAACTACGCTTGGAGCCGACAACGGTTTGGGAGTAGCAACCATTATGGCAGTTTTGGAAAGTAAAAACATTCCGCATCCGGCCATTGAAGCACTTTTTACGATTGATGAAGAAACCGGAATGACCGGAGCAATGGGGTTAAAAGGCGGTTTGTTAAACGGAGAAATTCTGTTGAATTTAGATACCGAAGAAGATGATGAAATCGACATTGGTTGTGCCGGTGGAGTAGATGTAACCGCGACAAGAAGTTATAAAGAAGAAGAAACTCCCGAGAATTCGTTGGCTTTTATCATTACTGTTAAAGGTTTAAAAGGCGGACATTCCGGAATGGATATTCATAAAGGATTGGGAAATGCAAACAAAATTATGAATCGTTTGTTATTTGACGGTTTTGAAAATTTTGGTTTACAAATTGCTGAAATTAATGGTGGAAGTTTACGCAACGCTATTCCAAGAGAGAGTGTGGCAAAAGTGATTATTTCGGCTATTTATGAAGGAGCTTTCCAATTGGATATGCAAAACATAATTGATAATATTAAAACTGAATTCAAAACCACTGAACCAAATTTAATCATTGAAATTACAGAAACCGAATTACCGAAAAAAGTAATGGATTTAGGCATTCAAGAAGGATTGATTCGTGCGATTTATGCTGCTCACAATGGTGTCTACCGAATGAGTGCTGATATGGAAGACTTGGTTGAAACTTCCAACAATATTGCAAAAGTAACCGTAAAAGAAGGAAATATAACCGTTCAATGTTTAACACGATCTTCAGTAGAAACTTCCAAATTTGATTTGGCAAATGCGTTGCGTTCTGCGTTTGAATTAATGGGTTGCGAAGTGACTTTTGGTGGAAGCTATCCGGGTTGGACACCGAATGTGAACTCACCAATCTTAGATGTTCTAGTGAATATTTACGAAAAACAAAACGGTACAAAACCAAGTGTTGTGGCTTGTCACGCTGGTTTAGAATGTGGAATTTTAGGAACCAACTACCCTAATATGGATATGATTTCGTTTGGACCAACCATTCACGGAGCTCACTCTCCTGACGAAAGAGCTTCGATTTCATCTGCACAAAAATACTGGAAATTTGTGTTGGAGATTTTGGAGAATATTCCGGTGAAAGTTTAAGAATATAGAGAATAGAAAATAGAGAAAATCCCGATGTGAGTCGGGATTTTTTGGTTTACATTTTAAAAAGTAGAGTTGCCATAAACAGTTTATAACGTCGACTCAGCTTTAAGAAGTTGAGTATTTTCGTTTCCTAACCATTTCGATAGAACCAAAGTTAAATATACGAAAATACCATTCCATTAAATAACGAAGCCTCCATTTCTTAAAACCGCTGTTATGCGTTGTGCTCAGCATTAAAATCTAATATTATATTTTTCTTAAGCGTGTCATTTATCATAAATTTAGGTAAGTTTAGCCTAGAAAACAATGGTGAGTTTTCTCCTTCAAATCGTAAGCCTTTATCAGTTCGTATCACTTGGATAGCATTAGTGGGTTGAAAAAAACTTAAATCTAATTTTCTTTTAGCAAATGGATTGTGAAATATAAATAGTCCATCACTCAAATACTCAGGATTATCTTTTGAAACTTCTTGTAGCTTATAATATGGCGGTTCATAATCGTGACGAATGTTCAAAACACTATTCTGTTGTAATTCAGAATTGGCTTCAGATATTGAAAGAGATGTTAATTTTCCTAGCGTCATCGTACAAGAAAAGATTATTCCAGATATATGTTCAAATGAATAATCGTTAAACAATCCTAACGGAATTGTAGATGTAGTGCCCGGCTTGTTTATAGATTCTTTGAATTCATAATTGTCTATTTCTGGTCGAAAGTATTGGCCATATAATAAAGCTAACAAGGGGTAAAAATATTCCCTACCATAATTCACCTGACCATAAGAACTAAGAGCAACCATAAACGGATTTGTTTCTTCTACCCAATCTAGTTTAATATATTTATCTAAATACTTGGCACTTTTACTGTGAATTGCGTTCGAGTTTCTTACGATTGCTTCATTTAGTACTTCGTAAAAGTCCGTTTGAAGTCTAGGAGGAACTATCATTGAAGATACATCGTCAGCTGTTCTAGTTGATTCGTCTCTACCATCTATTTTTATATTTGACACAACCGCTTCGATATAAATCACTCTTGGATGATTAATGATAAAATCAGGTCTGTCTTTTGAGAAATCAATTTCAAAACCAATTTCCTTAAAAACACTGAATAGATAAAATTCCCAGAAACTTGAATGAAATGAAGTTTGAAATTCTTTTACAATTTTATTGTCTCGGTCTACAAAATCCATTGTCCAATTTAGTAATATTTGTCGTTCACCTTCAAGCAGTATATTATCTCGGAGTAATAAAAATTTTGGGTGTAATAATCCTTCGGGAACATCTGGTAAATTTTTGAATAGATCTAATTTCATTGTAGTTTTTTTTTAGCATGACGCATAGCTTGTTTATACGCTTAACAAATCAGACTTATCTACCCAATTATAGGGGTATATGTATGATAAAATCAGTTTTTTTGTTTCCCAAATATAAAAAAATAGTGACAACTTTCTAAATCCAATCTACAAAAAGCAATCGTCGTGAAATTCTAGATGATCGGTACAAAATTATTAGAAGTTTGTGTTGGCTATTTTAGAGTATTCCGGGGAGATAGTTTTAAGTTTTATTTACCACAAATTCGCAAATTAATAAATGGTTATAATTTGCTAATTTACGGTTTTAAATTACCTGTTTTAATTTGTTAGATTTTCTTTTGATTTCTTCTTTCTACGGCCAAACCAAATTAGAAATCCAGTAACGGGTAGGGAGGCACAAACTAAACTGATAATCATCGCTAAAATTTTGCTCCAAATGCCAAAGATAGCTCCAATGTGAATATCGTAATTGGCAGCAACGGCTTTTTCGCCTAAATTCTTGTCTTGATGTGAATGTTGGTGCAATAACTCACCCGAATTTTCATCAAAAATCAAACTGTGGTTCACATGATAGGAGTAGGAGAGTTGCTTTACAAACACATCATAATTCGGATGTTCGTGGTCGTCTAAATGTTCGTAACCAAAATCTAAACTGTATTGAAAAGCATCCGGATATAAGGTTTCAACTTTTTTACCAATTTTATCCAACGTATGTTCGTTTCGCATTTCAATAGGAGCTTGGGTCTGAATATGCGAAAAGTCTGGGTAAGTTGTGCTTCCGCCCGAAAACACGAAGTATAAAATGGCTTGAATGAAGAAAAACGCATAAAACAATCCCGTAAAGGCAACCACAAAAGCTAAGGATGAAATGTAAAATCCTAAAATGTTGTGCAAATCATAGTTTTTACGTTTCCAACTTTTTACGTTTTTCCAATTAAATGTAAAACGTTGTTTTCGGGCATTTTTATTTTTGGGCCACCATAAAATGATTCCCGAAATCAGCATAAAAAGAAAAATCAACGTTGGAATTCCGCAGACATAAGTTCCCCATTCGGTATTCAACATAAAACTAAAATGAATCGATTTGATGATGTTGAAAAAATCGACTGTTTCATCATAAACCCCTCGAACTTCGCCGGTAAACGGATTCACATAAACGGATTTATAAACCACGTATTCTTCGTAAAAATTCCAGCCTTCCGGATTTCGTTCGTAGTAATAAAAAACATAACTTCGGCTTTTATCAATAGGTACGGTAACCCAATGAATAGGGTATTTTTCTTTCGTATGAGCATCCACTTTTTGTTCTAAAACTTTTAGTGAAAGCGGTTCTTTAGCAGAGATGTTTTCTTCGTGATGATAAATGGCATCTTTTCGAAGGTAATTGGTAATTTCCTCCTGAAACACATAAATCGCACCGGTAATCGAAATCAGGAACACAATCAACCCCGTTGATAAACCTAACCAAAGATGTAATTTTCGAATTCCTTTTTTGAATTTTGTTTTTTTCATATAAAAATGATAAAAACTCCCCATTGAAATGAGGAGCTTATATTTAAACTAACAGTATGAATTAAAATTTATACGTAACACCAGCGGTTATGCTTCGTAAACGTTGTGGCGTAACGGTTGACCAACCAGAGTAATATTTTTCATTTAATAGATTGTTCAATTTTAAAGACACATTAAACTTGCTGTTGTCATACGATAAAGCCGAATTTAAAACCGTATAAGAAGGTAATTCAAACGTTCCGATGTTAGCTCTGTTTAAGGTTTTGTATTCGCTTGCATAGTTTCCACCAAAACCAATTCCAAAACCTTTTAATTGTCCGCTGGTAATCATATAGTTTGCCCAAAAGTTAACTAATGTTTCGGGACCCGCTTCTTCCGGACGTAAACCTAGGTAACCATCGCCGGGTGTTTCTTTTGTTACTTCGGCATTGTTTTTACTAAAACCGGTAATGATATTTAAACCTTTAATCGGATTTGCCACAAGGCTGATTTCAATTCCTTTACTTTCTACTTCGCCACCTTGAATGGAATTGTTGATGTTGTTTGGATCGGTAATCACTCTATCTTTTACCTGAATGTTATAATAGCTAATGGAAGCCGAAATCACATCTTTATACAAACTTGTTTTTAAACCAAGTTCATATTGATTGGCTTGTTCCGGATCAAATTCTTTTGTTCTTGGATTGCTTCCATCCAAATCGGCAACGGTAATCGGAGCCACATTTTGAAAACCATTCATATAGTTACCAAAAACGGAAACTTTGTTTTCAATCAATTGATACACTGCACCAAATTTTGGCGAAATGGCTACTTGACTTTTAGTTTCTTCAGCATCATATTGCGATGTTTTTCCATCAAAATAATCCAAACGTAAACTTGCCATAACCGATAATTTTTCTGTAATATTTAATACATCTGAAACATAGGCACTGATTACTTCTTGATTGGCTTCGGTATTTCCACCAAAACTTCCAGCAAGTGCATTATCTACACCCGGTTGAGTTAAAACGGTTTGAAGTGGGTCTCCATTTAGGTCTACTCCGTTTGTATCTGTACCATTAACCAATGAAACTGTTCCATAACCAATCCAGCCTGCACCGCCATTAATTAATCTTGAATTATAATAATCCAATCCGGCTACTAAACGATTTCTCATCTTTCCGATTTTGAAATCGCCGATGAAATTTTGTTGAATATCGGTGGTGTAAAATGTTCCATCCGCTTTCGAAATGAAACGAGTAAATTCGTCACCGTTAGCAGAATCCCATAAGTATTGATAATAGCCGTTTGTTTTGGTAGTGCTTTTTGATAAAACTGTTTGCGAAGTCCAATTTTCTGAAAGTTTATACAACGCCTGCATTTGCATGTTGAACGAATTGTTGTTCATCGTCAAATCATTGGAAGTGAATGATTTCTTATAGTTTTGTTCAAACAAACTCATGTTGTCAAAGGAAAGCGGAGCATAGCGACTTAGGAAAATCATACTTGCTTTTGCCGAAGTATTTTTGTAAAATTCGGTATTAACCAAGAAAGTCAATTTGTCACTCACTTCATATTTTAAAGAAGGAGCGATAAAAAAGGCATTTGAAAATCCGGCATCTTGAAACGATTCTTCTGTTGTGTAAGCCGAATTAACCCGAATAGCTATTTTGTCTTTCAAAGGAATATTGATGTCAGCAGTAAGACGATTGCTGCCATAGGTGCCGTTGATATAACTAATTTCACCACCAAATTGCTCATACGGTTTTTTGGTAACTACGTTGATTAAGCCACCATACGAAATAACACTGCTTCCAAACAAAGTTCCCGAAGGCCCTTTGATTACTTCGATATTGTCAACGTTAATTGGGTCGATAGTTGTGTTTGTTAATGAAGGCAAGCCATTTGTCATAGTGGGTTGAACTGCAAAACCACGCATCGAATAAAATTCGGCACCATCACCGTTTCTTCCGGTTGATTCCCAAAGTCTGGTTACACCGGTGGCGTTTTTAAGGGCATCATTAAAATTGGTAACCACTTGTTCTTTTAAAAGTTCAGATGGAATTGCATTATAAACTTGTGGATTTTCAATGTCTTTCAATGGCATTTTGGAAACAACAGTACTTTCTTCTCTTCGGTATTTGTTTACTTTTCCATTAAGAACAATTTCTTCAAGAGCTTGATTGTTTTCTTGTAAAATCAGAATTCCCAAATCATTAAAATTAGCCAAATTGATTGTTATTTCTTTTGAAGCAAAACCAATGTGTGAAATAGATACAGTGTGATTACCGTTTTGGATATTGTTTAATGTAAATTGACCTTCAAGGTTTGTTCTTGTGCCTATGGTAGTGCCTTTTAGCACCACATTTACATTTTCTAAAGGTTGATTTTGATTGTTTTTGATTGTTCCTGAAATTGTTCCGCTTTGTGCTGAAACATTCCAAATGATCATAAAAAGACTTAAAATATGGACTAGTTTTTTCATCCTGCTTTATTTAGATTTATTTAAAATAACGCAGCAAAAGTAAAAAGCAGATTTTGAATTTAAAAGCTTATTTAGATTAAATTTAAATAAATTTTGTGAAATAATAATAACGTATTGATAATCAAGTGTGATTTTTTTAAAATTATTTTATTTGAATAAATTTTAATTTTTTTGTTAGAGAATGTAGGAAGTTTGTGTTGGAAATTTTGGAGAATATTCCGGTGAAGAAGTAAGAATATAGAGAATAGAATATAGAAATCCCGATGAGAGTCGGGATTTTTTGGTTTACTTTAAAAGACGTTCATGAGCTTTAAATGGCTTTTAACGTTCCGTCGCTTGGCGTAGTAGGGGCAAGTTAAAGAAAAATTTACTAAGAAATGTTGAATTTTAGGGGTTTTCAAGAAAGACAAAAAAGCTATTAACTCAAATGGCTGTTACCAACAGTTATGACTTATTTACCTTTTGTTGCCTGTTTTACGAAAACTTCAATAGGTTTTTCCATAATCGTAAAATGCCAAAGTTTTTCTGAATAAACCATTATTCTACAATCGTCTATTTTTATATTACTAAAACCCTTAACAAACTCAATGATTTCTTCTGAAGTTCTAAAAAGCAAAAAGCTAAATTGATCAACAATTAAAGAATAAGGATCAATTGAGGATGGAGCAAAAAGCATATTTGCAGTGTTGTTTGTGAACGATTTTGCAGTCATAATTGAAACCGGGAAAATTTTAAAATCCGCAATTTTTTTTAAATTCTCTAGGTATTCTGTTTTTTTAATGCTTTTATGAGCTAATAATATAATTCTTAACTCTTCTTCAAATTCTGAAATGATTTTAAAATTTTTAAAAAAAATGTCTTCTGAAATACTTGCTCTCCAAAAAATAGAATAAATGAGTAAAAAAATATTTTTTTTATCAGCAGTAACACATTCTAAAAGTTCCAAATCATCAATAATTTTCTTGAGTAAATATTCGCCAGTTATAACTTTCTGCTTCCAATTTAAAAATGTATCAGTGGAGATACCTTCAATTACACCAAAATAAGCTTCACAGTCTTCACATAAGATATAATCTTCCTTTATTGAATCTTGAATTACTCGTGGTTTTTTCTTCAAGATGTTTTCGCTCGAAAGATCATAACCCTTTCTCGAAGTTCCTTTCGCTCCCAAAAAAATTGTAGAAAGAAACTTTGGAAAAATGTGTGAATTTTTTTTTGTAGAATGATTCATTTTGCATAGCAAGCAAATGTCTGTTGGTTTACGCATATTGAAAAATTGCTGGTAACTCGTTTATAGCTTTGATAAAATCAGTTTTTTTGTCTACTAAATATAAAGAAAAATTTAAAGCTTTTTATTTTGAAACTAAAACCTCAGATTAAAAATAAGCGAATCTAAGGCGTCATTCTATCGATTTACTTTATTTAATGCAAATTAATCGAATCTTCCATTCACCACTAATTTTCATATATAAACTACATTTAGAGGAATACTTTGATGTTTAAAGATAAGATTTCAATATTGAATTTTATTTATAGTTTTTTTATCAGTTGTATATATTTTGTTCTCAGGAGTTTCTTGTGAATTAAAATGTTCATTTGGTAAATAAAATTGTTTTAAATCTTTTTGGTCTGATAATATTTCAATTTTTTTTGTAAATTCTTTTGGATTTTTAAATAAATTTTCAATTAGTTGCTTTGATGCATTAGGATCTTGATAGACAATTTTTTTAATTTTCTTTGAATCTAATTTTGAAAAAAGTAATTGGTCAATTGATCTATTAAATGGAGGAAAACTGTAGCCGATAACTATTAAAATTTCTGTTTCATTTAAAACATTATAAATGTTATTAAAAAATGGGTTGTTCTCTAATTTGTGTTCCCAAGCATATTTTATATGGTTATCAAATGTAATATTTTTTCTTACTATTGCTTCATGAAATCCTTCAACGCTTTTCCAATAGTCATCAATATCAACTTTTTCTTTTAGAATAATTTCTCTTCCATCATTTGTTTTTGTAAAACCTCTGTATCCATTTAAATGAAAAACATCATTAGTTTCGGTGTTATTAGTCTTGTATTTAAAATATTTATTTATAGAGTTTAAATTTTTTTCATGGTGCTCATTTAAAAACAGATTAAATGTTTCTTCTAATTGTAAATCATAATTCCAAGTTATAAATTTAAAATTTTCATTAATTTTAATTTCAGTATTTTTTTCAAGTAATATTGAAAATAGTGACTTATATCTAGAATCAATTTTAGAAAAAATTGGAAAATTTGAGGGTATATATTTGTTTTCTATCAACGAATATTCATGTTTAGAGAAATGATTATATCTTGATACTGAGAAATTCTCCCACAAATCAAAAAAAATGCTGACAGACATTTTCAACTTTCTTAATTCATCAAATTCTTCATTTAGAAATAGTTTTTTAGCGTAAGTATCAATTGTATTATATTCTACTGCTCTTTTCCCAAAGTAACCAATGTCCCATAAAATTTGTGTCTTGTTATCTTGAGGAAGATGATTTTTCTTGTTTTTGTCAAATTCGAAATTTATACCATTTGGATATTTCTCGGGGTTGATATTTTTGAAGTGTATTTCTAATTCATGACTGGCTAATTTAATCATTAATTCTGCCTGTTTGTCTAAAATTGGACATGCATAATAACTAGCTCCTGCTCCTAAATAATATGTTACTTTTGCCATTTTAATTTACTTTTTTCTTAAACGGAAAACCCTGACTCTTCCCATCACCACTAATTTCTGCATACAAACTGTCTTTGGTAACTAATTTGTAGGTGATTTTTTTAGGAAAATCGTGTTCAGGGTTTTCAAAAACTAAATAATCTGTAGTAGAAGAAGTTAATTTGAAACTTACGGGTTCTACTCCATTTTGGGGAGGAATTGTTGTTACTATATAAAATACATTTTTTTTTGATTGAATTAACTTTATAGTTTCAGTAAATATTGTATCATTTTTCACTACATAATGACTTTTTCCATAATAAACGGAATCATTTTCTACTTTCCATTCTTCTGAAAAAGTACCTTCGGTAGTTTTGTTTTCCCATTTGCCTAAAAACCAGTTTACTTTTTCTAATTCTGCATACGTTGTTGCTTTTTGTTGACAGGAAAAACAGCAAAATAGTAGGAAGGATGCGATGTAAATTATATTTTTCATGATGGATAATTTGATTTAACAATACTACAACAAAACATTGAAATGAGAAACTTGACACTTGAAACAAAAAATCGTACTTTTGCACTCCAAAAAGAGTTATAAGACTATGTTAGACAGATTACAATATGTAAAACAACGTTTCGACGAGATATCAGATTTGATTATTCAGCCTGATGTGATTGCCGATCAGAAGCGTTATGTGCAATTGAACCAAGAATATAAAACCTTAAAAGGTTTGGTGGATAAGCGTGAAGAATACATCCGTTTGACACAAAGTATCGAAGAAGCCAACGAAATTATTGCCGATGGTTCGGATGCTGAAATGGTTGAAATGGCCAAGATGGAATTGGAAGATGCCAAAGAACGCATGCCACAACTAGAAGACGAAATCAAGTTTATGTTGATTCCGAAAGATCCCGAAGATGCAAAAAATGTGATGGTTGAAATTCGTGCCGGAACGGGTGGGGATGAAGCTTCTATTTTTGCAGGAGATTTATACAGAATGTACACTAAATACTGCGAAGGTCGTGGTTGGAGAACTTCTGTTGTAGATATGAACGACGGAACTGCGGGCGGTTTTAAAGAGGTGATTTTTGAAGTAACCGGAGAAGATGTTTACGGGACATTGAAATTTGAAGCCGGAGTTCATCGCGTTCAACGTGTTCCACAAACGGAAACACAAGGACGAGTGCATACTTCTGCTGCAACCGTAATGGTTTTACCGGAAGCGGAAGAATTTGACGTTCAAATTGATATGAATGATGTTCGTATTGATTATTTCTGTTCGTCAGGTCCTGGTGGTCAATCGGTGAATACAACCAAATCGGCTGTACGAATGACGCACGTTCCAACCGGATTGGTGGCTCAATGTCAGGATGAAAAATCGCAGCATAAAAACAAAGACAAAGCGTTAACGGTTTTACGTTCACGTTTGTATGAAATGGAATTGGCTAAAAAGCAGGCGGAAGATGCTACTAAACGTACTTCGCAAGTGAGTAGTGGCGACCGTTCAGCAAAAATCCGTACCTACAATTATGCTCAGGGAAGAATCACCGATCACCGAATTGGTTTAAGTATTTTTGACTTAGATGGTTTTATGAACGGGAACATTCATAAAATGATTGAAGAGTTGCAATTAGTGAGCAACACTGAAAAATTAAAAGAATCGGAAGTATTTTAAATAAAAAAAACGGAGTCAATTTGACTCCGTTTTTCATTCACAAAAGGATATTAGTTATTCTTTTGCTTCAGCGTTTTCTGTTGATTTTGCAGAAACTCTGTTTACTTTAAAGAAAGTAGCAAATCTAGTTTTTAATCCTGCAATTTTTAAATTATCTGAAGAAGATAAACCTTCTTTTTCAACTGTGTTTTTACGAGTATCTAATGCTTCATAAAGCAATTTGATTTCGTCCCATTCTTCTCTTGTATAGTTGTCTTTGTTATCAGAAGCCGTGTTTACAAAAGTTTCATAGGTTTGTAAGATGTTATCTTTATTTACCCAAGCAAAACTCATGTCGTCATTAATTTCTTGACCACCAAAAAGTGAAGATCTTACTTTAGCTTTGTAATTAGCAGCATCAGCTTTTTGTTTTTCAGCCACCAAATTAGCTTTGAATTCTTCATATTTTGCAGAAGCTGATTCTACTTTTCCATCGTATTCTGATCTGTCTTCCAAATTTTCTAAAGCACTTTCTGCTTCAATTTTTTTGGCAACATAAGTGCTTTCAACATCATCCCAATTTGCAGCTAACTCTTCTGAATTAGCATTGCTGATTGAGTCAACATAAGAGGTGTAATTGTCAACAGCATTTTTAGCCTGTGTTTTTTTTTCATCTGCACAAGAAAATAGTGTAGCACTTACTAGCGTTACAGCAATAATTGATTTTAAATTTTTCATTTTATTAAAGTTTAAGGTTATTATAATTTATTTCTGGTTCTTCTGTTTCTGAAACAGTTTCTTCTTTTGAACTTACTTTTGTTAAGTAATTGGTCACTACAAATTGTAAAACGGTACCAAGCACTTTTTTGAATGGATTACTGGAACTACCCACAATAACTTTTTTTGAAATATAGCCACCAACAAGACTTAGTACAGTTGGAAGCAAATGATTTTTATTGGTTACTGTTTCATAAACCCCTTGCAATCCTTCTTGAATAATGTTTGATGGAGAAATGCTTTCTTTTACGAGATTAAATTGTTCTTTAATCTCGGCTAATTCTTGCCTGTGTTGAAGTGTTAAAAGAGCAATTTTTTGATCCAATAATTCGTTTTGTGTTGGCTTTTTCATGGTTTTATAGATTTGAATTATTGATGGTTTCTTCGTAGAATTTCTCATCTTTTTCTTTCATTAATTTCCCCACAACAATATTGTCGATTGGAATTTTAATTAAGTTTTTTCTAAATACATATAGAATGATTCCAACAAAAACATAGAATCCGGATACAATGAAAAACCCCATGGCATAATCTCCTAACGCATTACCAATTAGCAATGCTAGTCCAAGATTTATAAATAATGTAAATATAGCCACAATAAAAGCCAGCGTAGCAACTACAGCAAGTGATGATATAACATCTGATGATTTATCAATTGCATTCAATTTAATGAGTTCTAAACTCGTTCTTGAATACTGTTCTGCTTTGTCGTAAAGCTTACCTAAGTTTGTGGCTATATTTTCCATGATTTATAATTTTTATTTATTCAATTCGCGGTTAATTTTTTCAAGATTCGCTTTTCCTTCATTGGCTACGTTTTGAGCAACGTCTTCTGCTTTTGAAGTAAGTGAATGGTACTGATCTTCAACTGAAGTTAAAAAATCATTAAAACTTGATTTAACTGTATCTTTTAAATCACCACTTTTTTTGGCAATTTTTTTACGGGTGTTTTCACCTTTATCCGGTGCAAACAATACACCTAAAATTGCTCCTGCGGCTAATCCGCCTAATACTCCTAATACTACATTTGATGCTTTCATAATTTCTGTTTTTATGGTTATATATTTCTTCCTTTGATTAATCTAAATAAAATAGCGATTACAGCGATAACTAATAAAATGTGGATGATTGATCCGATGCTGTAAACAAAAAATCCTAGTGCCCAGAGTATTACTAATACTACTGCGACGGTGTATAATAAGTTTGACATAATATATGTTTTTAAATGTTACTAATTAAAATTTATAAGCAGCATAAATGCTTAAGTTACTGTTTTTTCCGTCAGGAAAAGTATAAGTTGTACCTAAGAAGCTTCTCTCTTTACCAACGGTTGATAAGCCGTAGTTGTATCGAACTCCGAAACCTATTGATTCAAAATCAAATCCTGCACCGGCTGAAATACCATAATCAAATTTGTTAAAATCATCATTATCAATGTTTTCTTCAAAATCAAAATTTCCACTGCCAGATTCGTTTGTTACTTGTGCATCAATTAAATAGGCAAAATAAGGACCGGCGTGTACATTCAAGTTTTTGGTTAAATTAACTTTTAACAAAATTGGAGCTTCAATATAATTTAATTTGAATTTTCCTGTTCCTGATGCAAAAGCGTTGTCATATACCAATTCGGCACCTTTTCTTGAGTAAAGAAATTCGGGTTGAATGGATAAGAAATTGGTTAAAGGCATTGAAACGAAAACACCTACATTAAAACTGGTTAGCACATTGTTATCATCTACATCTTCTGTGTAAAGATTTGAGAAGTTAACTCCTCCCTTTATTCCAAAACTTGCTCCTGAAGCAGAACTGTCATTTGTTTGTGCATTTGATATTGTAAAAGCGGCACAGGTTAAAGCGGTTAAAATTAGTTTTCTCATAGTTTAAAATTTAAATAATTATTGAATTGGTTTATTTTAGGTTTCTAAAAAAATATTAATTGTGGCAATATTTTGTTCTAGTTCTTCAATTTTTCTTTCATAAAAATCATTCAATTCTGTAATTTTATTTTTATGACGAATTTTTTTCAATTTATCTTTTTCATCTTCTAAAAATTTTTTCAAATCTTTCAATCCATTGTCGGTTGAAGTTTCAACGGCACATGTTTTTTTTGAAAATCCATCTGTCAAAACAATTAATTTTTTTTGAGCAACAAAATCCACAATAGTGTCAACTTGACTATGATTCTTTTTAATCTCCGAAAACATTTCTATTAATAAAGTATCGTTACTTTTTTTAATGAACTGATTTATCGCAGATTTTATTTTCAAATTAATACTACTCAACTTTGTAATACTTTCAATTTCAAAATTAGATTCTGATTTTGTCATTTTCTTTTCTTCCTCGTCATTACATGATGTTGATATAATTATAATCATTACGAGAGATGCCGTTATTTCAAAAAACTTTTTTATGTTAATTCCTTTCATTTTATTCACTTGATTTAACATTACAAAGTTGCAACAATCAAGCAGGGGTAGTGTTACAAGATATTTTTATTTTGTTATAGAATTACCACTTTTGCCTGTTTCTAAAGGGTTTTGACGGGTTTTTAAGCAAAAAAAAATCTCATTTTTACATGAGATTTAATTTTATAAGAGGAATTTTAAAATCGGAATAAATGAATTTCTTAACTATTTTTAATGTCATCAATACAAATCTCCTTTTCTTTTTTCAAATCTTTGATTTCATGATCTGCCGATTGAATTGTTTTGGCATCTGTTGTTACTGATATATATTGAACAATTTCTGCATATTTAGATGGCTTTATTGGTTCTGCAAACTTTACTGCATAGCATTTAGCAAATGTTGCACCTAAATATAATATAACAGACGAATAGTAAACCCAAACCATTAAAACAACAATTGAGCCGGCGGCTCCATAAACATCACCAATATTTGAATTGGAAATGTAGAATGTGATTAAAAACTTTCCAAACATAAACAATACAGTTGTTGTAAAAGCTGCTACGCGAACTTGTCTCCAAGTAATATCTGCATCTGGAAGTATCGTAAAAATGGCTCCAAAAAGTAAAGAGGTAATGATAAAAGTGACCAAAATGTTTGAAAAATAGATAAATCCAATACTGATTTCAGAATAAGTTTCAGCTAATCGATCACTAATGCCGTCTAACAAAGTAGAAAAACCAAGAGCGACTAAGACAATAAATCCAAGACTTCCAATTACACCAAACGATAATAGTCTGGCTTTGATGAATAACCAAATTCCAGATCTTTTCTTCGGTCGTAAGCTCCAAATGGTATTGATTGAATCTTGAATTTCTGCAAATACTGATGTTGCAGCAAAAATTAGAGTTCCAATTCCGATAACGGCTGCAATAGTGCTATTGGGTGATAATGCCAAATTTTGAATCATTGATTGAATTTGCACTGCAGCCGACGGTCCAAGAAAATCTTTCATTTGAGCATAAATAGCACCTTCAATGGCTTCTCTTCCCCAAAAAACATCACAAATAAAAAGAATAACGAGAAGTAGCGGAGCTAATGAAAACACAGTTATATAGGCCAAAGATGCACTCATTTTGAGTATTTTGAACTCAGAAAAGCCATCAATTGTGTCTTTTATAACTTCATAAAAAGATTTGAAATAGGTTTGAATTACAGGCATTTGAATTGTGTTTTAGTATTCGGTTGGCAAATACACAGTGATTAGAGCACCTTCATCGGGTTGACCATTGGCACAAATAAAACCGTAGTGATTTTTGACAATTTTTTTACAAATGGCTAATCCAACTCCGGTTCCTGGATAACTGTCTTTGGCGTGAAGTCGATTAAATAATAAGAATATCTTTTTAGAATCATCCGGATGAAAACCAATTCCGTTATCAACAAAACTAATTTTATGGTACATTCTATTTGAATTATCATCAATTTGATCATCATCACTGGCTTTAATTTTTTCGTACGATATAGTGATGATTGGCGGTTGATCCGGCTTTTTGTATTTAATGGAATTATTAATCAGATTAATGAATAATTGTCTTAATTGAAAAGGAATACCTTTAATTGTCGGTAGTTTACAAAAATCAACCGTTGCATTTGTTTCTTCAATTAATTGAGATAATTCTTGAACTGCAGCTGTGGCAGTTTCATCCAAATCTACTTCTTCAAAACTGGCATCCGTTTTATTGGTTCTGGAATATTGAAGTAAATCATCAATTAGAACTCGCATTCTGCTTGCAGAAACCACAATTCTTTCTAAATATTCTTTTCCGGTGTCTGAAAGATTTTCCTTTTCTTTTTCATTAATACGAGAAATAAAGGTTTGAATTTTCCTTAATGGTTCTTGCAAATCATGACTGGCAGCATAATTAAATTCGACTAATTCTTTATTGTTTCTTTCTAAATCGGTATTTTTTTCACGAAGAATAATTTTTTTCACAATGTCTTCTGTCACATCTCGCGTGGTTCCGATGATGATTTTTTCGTTAAAACGATTGATGAATAATTTTCCAACCGAACGCAAATGTCTAACTTCTTCATTTTTATTAATTATTCTATAGTTAATCGTAGGAAGACTTTCATTAACAGGAATATCATTGATTGCTTTTGATGTTACTTCATAATCATCCGGATGAACAAAACCTAAGAAATCGGTGTGCGTTGCTTCAAAAACTTGCGGTTCTAATCCAAAAAGTCTAAACTGGTTATCTGAAAACTGAATTTCATCTTTTTCCAAATTCCATGTCCAACTACAATAATTTCCTAAAATTTCTGCTTGATTGATGGATTCTTGCGAAACCCGTAACCTGGAATTGGATCGTTCTATTTTTTTAAAATCGCTATTAATTTTAATGTAAGCAATAACAATAAAAAATAATGTGATGAAAATGACCAATAAAGCATAAAGAGGTGTGTAGGAAACAGAATCTCGAAAATCAAATTCACGTTTTTTCAAAATGCTGTTTTCAAGAGAAACCATTTCGTCAACTTTTTTCCGAATTTGATCCATCACTTTCTTGCCATTGGCTTCATAATATTTTTTATAAAGATCTTTGTCTTCATAACTTTTATTAAAATAAGTGTATCGCAAAACAATCAAGTGATAAAGTTCTTTTAGCTTTTTTTGTTGTGATTGATTGTCGGCCGTAAGATTTTTTAAATTGAAAAAAGCTTTATTAACTTTTTCTCTTGAGTTAGAATAGGAATCTAAAAAGGTGGTGTCGCCATAGAGTAAATAGCCACGGTAACCGGTTTCGGCATCTTTAATGTATGAAATTACACGTTCAAGTTCCAATTGAACTTCATAGGAATGAATTACTAAATCTCTCGATTTGTTGAGATTAATAATATGTTTATAAGAAACGGAAGCCGTAAATAAAATGACTGCCAAAGAAACCACAAACGCGATTTTGAGTAGTAAAGTCGATTTTTTTAGGTCTTGAATTTTCATTTTACATTCTTAATAAGAAATTTTCTTTGTTTAATCCGGAGGTGTGGTATTGCCAATTTAGCGTAACTACTTCGCTTAAAATTTTCTTTAACGTACTAAATTCGCTTGGTTTTTTGATATAAATATTAGCTCCTTGCACAAACGTATTTTCTATATCCTCTTCCGATGAAGAGGTAGAATAAATGGCGATGGCAATATCATCAAACTTTTGCACTTTTTTAATTTCTAATAAACATTCAAATCCATTTTTCTTAGGCATATTCAAATCTAAAAAAAGGATATTTGGCAAAATGGTTTCGGGATCGTGAAGATAATTCATCAATTCTTCACCATCGCAATGGGTAGAAACTACAGTATTAATTTTTAATTCTTCAAAGGCATCTTTAAAAAAAAGACGATCATCTTCATCATCATCGGCCAAGGCAATGGTAATGTGTTCTTTTTGCATACAAAGTGTTTATTTATAGTTAGTTGAATGTGTTTAATCTTCGTTTGGCGATGATTCGTTGAAAGGCGGATGGCGTAATTCCTGTAATATTTTTAAACTGTGTACTCAAATGTGCCACACTTGAATAGTTTAATTTAAATGCAATTTCGGTTAATGTGAGTTGATTATTAATTATTAAATTTTTTGCTAGTTCAATTTTTTGGATGATAATAAAATTTTCAATAGAAGTATAAGTTACTTCCGAAAACAAATTAGATAAATAACCATAACTATGATTCAGTTTTTCTGTGAGATAAACCGAACTTTTTACAGACAAAGGTTCTTCGCTATTTACCATTTCTGTAATGGTGTCTTTTATCTTTTGAACCAAGATACTTTTTTGATTTTCAATTATTTCAATGCCGAATTCGTTTAATAAAACAGTCATTTCCTTCATTTTTTCAGCAGAAATATTTTCTAAAAATTCCACTTCACCAAAACTTAGTATAATTGGATTTAAACCTATTTCTCCTAGCTTTTGTTCTAAGACTTTTTTGGTCAAGACATTGAAATCAAATTTTAAAAAGGCTTTCATAAAGAATTTGGATATTGAGTAAAATTAAATAAATCTTTTTGATAATTTAAGCTGTGTCCTTGTAATAGTTAAACTTTAACTTGACTAAGTTTCTCTTTCCTGATTTTTTTCCAATTTTTTAATCGGATTCGTGCAGTGCTTCTCAAATGTTCATCCAATGGTTCGCCAATCAAAAATCCATACGGTTTTAGTTCCGGAATTGTATCAAATACAACCTTTAAACTGGCAATTACCGGTAAAGCAACTATCATTCCCGCTGTTCCCCAAAGCATGGAAAATAAAATGATTGAAAGTATGGCAACAAAAGCATTAATACTCACTTTCGATCCGGTTATTTTGGGTGTTATAAAATTTCCTTCAATAAATTGAATAAATGCAAAAATGGCAATTACAGCAATTGGGTACCATAAAGAATCTTTGGTGGCTAGTGCAACAATTGCCGGAAGTAGCGATCCTATAATAATTCCGATGTAAGGAATTAAAAGCAGCAAAGCGGCAAGAAAACCAAAGAAAATGGCATTGTCAATTCCTAAAATTAATAAACCAATAGAATTAAGAACGCCAACAATTCCCATTACCATAAACAACCCCACTAAATAGTTTTGTTGCACATCGTAAAGCTTACTCAAAATTGTTTTGGCTTTTAATGTATTTCCGTCTTTTGAAAAAGCTCTGTAAAAGAAACTTTTAAAAAATTTACGGTAAATTAAAAAGAAAAACATATAAAGCGGAATTAAAATCACATCAGTGAAAATACTGCCGGACATGGTAACAAATTCGATGATACTAGAGGAATTCTCTTTTAAAGTTTCACCAAGATTTAACTTTTTTAAAGACAATTCACTTTTATCAATGCCGAAAGTGGTTTCAACTTTTGCGGCAAGATCATTGTAGACTTGACTTAATTTATCGGCATATTCACTTCCTTTGTCCATAATATCGGAAATTTGAAAACCGATAAATGTAATTAAGGCAAAGACTAGTAATGATAATAATAAAATTGCAAAAATGGCAGAAACTACTCTATTAAAGTGCCATCTTCTTTCTAAATATAATACAAACGGAAAAACCGACACACTTAAAATAATAGCAATTATTATAGGCACGACAATCGGTTTGAGTATAAATAAAACAAAAACCAAACTTATTATAAAAAGTAGGTTTAAGGCAGGATGATTGTCTTTTTTTACAGTGGTTAGCATGTAACAATATTGGTTAAATTTAAAAAAAGAGGAATCTTTATAATTCCTCTTTTCAGTAACTGTGCTTATTAAAGCTTGTCGATCATATTTTTAACTTCTTCTTTAGATTTACCAACTCTTTGTTGAATTCTTCCATAAAGTTCGTCTTCTTTTCCTTCAACGTAAAGTAAATCATCATCCGTTAAATCGGCATATTGTTGTTTTAATTTACCTTTTAACTCGTTCCATTTTCCTTTTAAATCTGTTGTGTTCATGATATTTAGTTTTAAATTAATAATATGTTTGTTTTTATATTTACAAACTTACCATGAAATTCAACGTGTCTTGTTATACAATTTTTCGAGATTGTTATATAATTTCATTGATTGTCTAAATCTACTTTGTAAATTTGCCAAACTACAAAAACCAACACCTTGACTACAGCACAACTTATTGAACAAATTTACATTAAAAAATCATTTCTATGCATAGGTTTGGATGTGGATTTAAATAAAATTCCAAAACACCTGCTTCAAACCGAAGACCCAATTTTTGAATTCAACAAATCCATTATAGATGCTACACACGATTTGTGTATTTCCTACAAGCCAAATACTGCTTTTTATGAAGCATACGGATTAAAAGGATGGCAATCGTTACAAAAAACCATCGATTATATCAATACCAATTATCCCGAAATTTTTACGATAGCCGATGCCAAACGTGGTGATATTGGCAACACGTCATCCATGTATGCAAAAGCATTTTTGGAAGATTTGAATTTTGATTCCGTCACCGTTGCTCCTTACATGGGAAAAGATTCAGTTGAACCGTTTTTAGCTTTCGAAAACAAACACACCATTTTACTTGCATTAACTTCCAACGAAGGTGCATTCGATTTTCAAACGAAGCTTTCCGGCGAAACTGAAATTTATAAACATGTTTTAGAAACATCCAAAACATGGAAAAATAGTCAGAATTTAATGTATGTGGTTGGAGCCACCAAAGCAGAATATTTTACGGAAATCAGAAAAATAGTTCCCGATAGTTTTCTTCTTGTTCCCGGAGTAGGAGCACAAGGAGGAAGTTTACAGGAAGTTTGTAAATACGGATTGAATGCCAATGTTGGATTATTAATTAATTCTTCACGCGGTATTATTTATGCTTCAAATGAATCAGATTTTGCAGCAAAAGCTAGAGAAGAAGCGTTGAAATTGCAAAAGGAAATGGAAGAAATTCTTAAAACCAAATAAAGATGACAAAAAGAGATTTTTTTAGGTTGCTGATTAAAATATTCGGGCTTTATTCTTTTATAATTAGCATATTTACATTGCTTCCGGAAACAATTTCGTCTTTTATTTATTATGAAGATTATACCTTTATCTTCATTGCATTAGGGAGTTTGTTTATTGGTATTTTTATTTGTTTTCTCTTGATTTATAAAGCCGATTCTATCATCAATAAGTTAGAACTTGACAAAGGTTTTGATGAGGAAAATATCATTTTAGGAAATTTGAATTCCTTGGCAATACTAAAGCTTGCTATTCTGTTGGTTGGATTCTTTTTGGTTATTGATTATGTTCCCAATTTCTTATACCATATTATTAATGCTTTTAAAAAAGAGGTTAGTGTGTATGGAATAGATGGTCAAAAAGTAGATTATTTTAATTTGTCAGTGAGTTTGATTAATATTATTCTTGGCTATTTATTGATAACAAATTATAAAAGAATAGCAGATTATCTGGATAGATAGTGATTAGTTTTTTCCAATATCAACTGAGAATAAACAAAAATTTTTAAACCTTCAAACGGAAGAAATCCTCCTAAATGTTAAAAATTAGCAGGAAATTAACGAGTATTATTTTTTAATTTTTATTGAGAAACCTATTTTTGTTTTTTGATAAAACACAAAGAATTGAAATATAGAGTAGTATTAGCCTTATTATTATTTTCTCCACTACTGAATTATGCTCAGGAGAGAAAAACTGTTTACCCGCATTCTGTTTTTTGGCACAAAACAGAAATTAATGAGTTTTTCAATGAAAATTGGGGCGTTGGAGCAGATTTTGTCTACAGAAGCAAAAACGAATTAAACTCCGGAAGCATGTTTGATAGCCATTTGCGAACCAGCATCAGACCTTGGATTAATTATCAATTTACTAAAAATTCTCGACTTTCAATTTCACCAATCGGATACATGCATACCAACGAATATGTTGGGAAACCTGAAGATCTGGAACGACCTAATTATCATGAACTAAGAACTACTTTTCAATTTTTCCACCATTACAAACATGATAATGGAAAGTGGATGCATACTTGGCGATATCGTTACGAATTGCGGTGGCAAGAACAAGCTGACTCAGATGAATATCGTTTTTTTACACGATTTAGATTTCGTTACAGAATTAGATACATGATTAACTCCAATGATTTTTATGAAAACAATACATTATATGCAGCTGTTTCAAACGAAATTGGACTAAATATCGGTAAAAATGTGGTGCTTAATACCTTTAACCAAAATAGATTATATGTAGGTTTAGGTTATCGTTTCTTAGATGTAGCAAGACTCGAATTACGTTATGTTGACAGATTTCGAACTCGTGGAGCAACCGGATATGAGTTTGATCACGGAAGAGGAATCATGGTTGGACTATATATCGATCAATTAAGTGGATTGTGGAAATCTAATGATCAACAAGTAAGATATTCAGACTAATGGAAATTAATATGACTAAAAGAAAAAATTATATTTTACTTCTAAGCAGTATTTTTCTAACAGGATTGTGCTTCTACTTATTATATAATTATAAAATAGAAAAGCAATCTAATGAGTTAAAAGAATTAAAAGAGAATTATACGCTCAAAATAGATTCTTTAGAAACATATAAAAAATACTTCCAAGCTACTCATTTATATTTAGAAGGTTTTGAACAAGAAGCAAATACAATAGTTAAGTCAATTCCAATGTCAGATTCACTTTGGATAAATACAGTTGAATTGTTACAAAATAAATCCAATAATACGTCGCCAAAAATCATTTTGAGTCAAAGAGAAAAGACGGTACATGATACAATAATTGCCTATGATAAAGTTGCAATAAGTGATTTAGAAAAAACGAAAAATGATTTAGAAGTGGCAAAATCCAAGTTAAACGAGCTTCAGATGGCAAGTGGAATTTTGAATTTAACCAGTTCAAAAGGTAAAAAATTTCAATACATCGGACAAACTAAAAACGGAAATGCAGAAGGTTTTGGAGTTGGGATTTTTGAAACAGGAAGTATTTATAAAGGATATTGGCAAAATAATTTCCGTCACGGAAAAGGAATTTTTACTTGGAAAGACAACGAACATTATGAAGGTGAATTTAAAAATGATAAAAGAGACGGATACGGAGAATATCATTGGAAAAATGGCGAAGTGTACAAAGGTTTTTGGAAAAATGATCAACGTCATGGGGAGGGAAAGCTGTTTAAAAAGAACGGAAAACTAAAAAAAGAAGGAATTTGGGAAAATGATGAATTAGTGAGATGATACAAATAAAAGACCAACTTGATAATCTTCATCAATTTGAAACTTCGCCCAAACGAATCGTTTCTCTCGTTCCCTCACAAACTGAACTTCTATATGATTTGGGTTTAGAAGATTCAATGGTGGGAATCACAAAATTTTGCGTTCATCCCATCCACTTAAAAAAAACAAAAAGAATAATTGGCGGAACTAAAATTGTAGACTTTACTAAAATTAAAGAACTCAATCCAGACGTAATAATTGCCAACAAAGAGGAAAACACAAAAGCAATTGTAGATGAATTAAGTCAAATTTGTCCCGTTATTGTCACAGATATTAAGTCGGTAGAAGACAATCTCAAAATGATTGACGACTTTGGTCAGTTGTTCAATAAACAAGAAGAAGCGAAGCAATGGATTTCAAAAATAAGTTTGGCTTACAATGATTTTCAGTTTTTTATGGTTGATAAACCAATCAAAAAAGCACTTTATTTTATTTGGGCAAAACCCTATATGGTAGCAGGAGAAGATACGTTTATTGATGCCATGTTAAAGCTAAACAATTTTCAAAACGCCTGTAACAAGCCTCGCTATCCGGAAATGAATGAGAATGAAATTAAAAACAGTGAAGTCGATTTAATTTTATTGTCTTCAGAACCCTATCCATTCAATCAAAGTCATGAAGATCAAATTGGAAAATTCACTTCAAATGTAAAAATTATCCAAGTGGATGGAGAAAGTTTTTCTTGGTACGGAAGCCGAATACTAAAAGCTTTCGATTACTTTAAAACGTTACACGAAAAATTATAGTTCAACTTCTTCTAAAACCAACGTTTCTTTCTTTTCAGCTTGAACATTTTCCGGTTTTTCAGCAATAGGTTGCTTTTTCTTTTTCAAAAAGTTTGAAAATTCTTCTTTCAAAAACTTTAAATCTTTATTTTCTTTAAAAACGCCTTTCATTGGGGTGAAATTTTATTTTGCAAAGATACATTATCAAATTATTATATTTTCATTATGATTTGTTAAGATTCAAAATTTATGTAAAAATGTTACATTTGTAAAAAACTTTGATTTTCTACACAACATACAAAAACGAAACTTCTTCAGAGTGGGTTACTTTCGTGCATGGTGCCGGCGGAAGTTCGTCTATTTGGTTCAAGCAAATCAGAGAATTTCAAAAACACTTTAATGTTTTATTACTTGATTTAAGAGGTCACGGCGAATCAAAACCAAACCTCAAAAACGGATTCAAACAAAAATATACGTTCAAATCCATTGCCCAAGATGTTTACGAAGTAATCGATCATTTAAAAATAGAATCTTCTCATTTTGTCGGCATTTCGCTCGGAACCATCGTTATCAGACAATTGGCAGAAATGCATCCCACCCGAGTAAAATCGATGATCATGGGCGGAGCAATATTAAAAATGAATTTCCGCTCACAGATTTTAATGAAACTCGGAAATATTTTCAAATACGTTTTACCCTATTTAGTACTCTATCGTTTTTTCGCCTTTGTGATTATGCCAAAGAAAAATCACAAACAATCTCGATTACTTTTCATTAACGAAGCAAAAAAATTATACCAAAAAGAATTCATCAAATGGTTTAAATTAACCGCCGAAATAAATCCGGTTCTTCGCTGGTTTCGTCAAGTCGAAATCAATATTCCAACCCTTTATGTCATGGGCCAAGAAGACTATATGTTTTTGCCATCCGTGCGTCAAGTCGTTGAAAAACACTATAAAACGGCAGAGTTATTTGTGATAGAAAATTGCGGACACGTAGTAAATGTTGAGCAACCGCTTCAATTTAATTCGGCTGTCATTTCTTTCGTTCAGTCTAAAGCATAAAAAAAGTCAGCGGTCTCAATCACTGACTTTCTTTTTACTAACTAACTCTAACCAAACAAACCTTAAATTTATACTGCAAATATCGGCAGAAAAATCAGTACGTTGTGTTAAGCATTTGTTATATATATGTTATTGATTATTAAATTTTTAGCTCTGTCAGAAAACCCATCACCCATCCTATAACAACAAAGTAAGAAATTCAAATCTTGCATAAATTTTCACGTCTCGTCTCCCCCTCGTTTAGAGGGGGCGGGGGGAGGTTACTTATTATCCTGCATCGCAAAAACCCTCTTCAACAAATCAGAACTTCTCGCACTTAAATTTGTTCTAATCTCTTTTTCTTCTACAGCAACCATTTTAAAAACGCCTTCCATTGCTTTTGTAGTAGTATAATCCGTCAAATCAGGATTCACTTTTTTCACCAACGGAATCGAATTGTAACGCGTAATGATATTCTCCCAAACCTTATCAGCACCCACTTTGCTAAAGGAATTTTTAATCACCGGATTAAATTTTCCATATAACGCCGTCGAAGTCGAATTCTGCAAATACGAAGTCGCCGCCGTTTGATTTCCCATCAAAATATTCTTTGCGTCATTAAACGTCATTTGCTTCACAGCATCCACAAAAATCGGAGTCGCTTCTTTCACAGCATCTTCCGCAGCACGGTTTAACACTTTCAAACCTTCATCGGCCAAGCTCGATAAACCCATTGCACGTAGCCTTGAATCCACCATCTTCAACTCATCAGGCAACAAAATTTTCACCGCTTCATTTCTATAAAAACCGTCCGTTTTCGTCAATTTCGAAACCTGTTTGTCAATTCCGTTGTTCAAGGCTTCTTTCAACCCGTTGGCAATGTCGGCATTCCCAAGGATACCGCCGGTTTGAGGAAGTTGAGCGGCAATTTGCTGCATCTCAGCACAGCCAAAAAAAGTAAAGGCACATAAAAGTAAAATCGTTTTTTTCATACTTGATATAATTTAATGTTTCAAAAATAAGCAATTACCATGCCTTTTCCATCAGTAATTAGTTTTTTTTAAGAAGCTATTCCCGCTTTCCATTCCAAGCTTGTTTGTCTTGTTGTTTTTTTCTAAGGCAAAAAAGTAGCTCCCAAGGTCGCTCTTTTTCGCCAAGAAAAAATACAACAATCCTGCACAAGGCTTTCCACTTCTATCGGGGCTAGGGGAGCAGTGGTAAAAAGAAGTTTCAGGTTTCAAGTTTCAGGTTTCAAGTTGATGCGTCCATTTTTCAGTTTCATAAACTTTGTGCCTTTTTTTCTTCGTGGCAAAAAAAAGTCTCAGTGTTCAAATTAATGAAATTGTTAGCCAAATGAATCCGTCCCGATAGCTCCTATGTTTGCAAAATAAAGTTGATATTATAAATTTGAAGAAATAAAGTGAAAAGAAAGAGAGTATACCGATGGCTAAATAACTCTTGAAGTATATTGTTCGATAGATATTACCTCTTTCTTTTTTATCTTTTAGAGTTTGAACAGAATGTAAAGAATTGAGTATTGCTTAATATCTTGAATATCCAACTAGGAGAAAAGACGAAGGAAGATACATCACTTTATCAATTACTAATATTAAAAAAATGATTAAAAAATTATTAAAACAAGTCGCAGGAATTGATGTTGCTCAAAAGGAATTAGTCATTACTTTAGGCCGTATATATGAAGATTTCAACATTGAGTTATTTAGTTACAAAGTTTTTAAAAACAGTGATTCTGGAATTAAATCATTGGTTGAATGGGTAAATAAGCAAATAGATAAAGAGCTTCCCATACGTTACGTTATGGAAGCAACCGGAGTTTATCATCAAAAGTTTGCATATCATTTAGTCGATAACGGTTGTGAGGTAAGTATTGTATTACCCAATAAGATTAGTAATTACATACGAACCTTAGAACAAAAAACAGTAACCGATAAGAGTTGTTCGCAAGCAATTGCACAATTTGGATTAGAGCGAAAATTAGATCGATGGACAAAGCCTAAAAGCATTTACAGGGAGCTACAACAGCTTACCCGTGAAAGAGAGCAAATTGTTCAAGAGAGGAGTAATATTAAAAACCAAATACATGCTGAAAGTGTAGAAGCTATGCCAAATGAACGAAGTCTTGATAGGATGAAAAAGAGAATAGTATTATTGAATTTACAAGAAAAAGAAATAAAAAAAGAAATCAACGAAATTACAAAAGCTGATCTTCAAGTGTCCAATATCATCAAAAGAGTTACATCAATACCTGGTGTTGGTGAATTAACCGCAGTGACAGTTTTAGCGGAAACAAACGGTTTTGAATTAATAAGAAACAAATCTCAGCTAACTAGTTATGCAGGACTGGATGTAAAAGAAAAGCAATCAGGAACCTCAGTAAAGGGGAAGCCAAGAATATCCAAGAAAGGAAATAGGTTTTTAAGAAAATCATTGCATTTACCAGCATTAAGTGCTGTAAAATGGGATGAAAATTTTAAAAGTGTTTACGCAAGATTAGTGTCTAAACACGGTATTAAAATGAAAGCTTTGGTAGCAGTTCAAAGAAAGTTACTCGAACTAATCTATATTTTATTCAAAAATGAAACAGTTTACGATAAAGAATATATAACAAAAAATAGCGTGCAAACACAAATGGTTTAAACACGCTATAGAGACTAGTTCAGAGACTGTCTTGAAAAACAAAACTAATAAAAATTTAGATTTTATTTTGGAAATCAACACAGAATCTATCGGGATCCCACATAGCGAAGCTATCAAAATCTATCAAAATCCGCGTTTAGCTTCAGCTAATCCGTTCAATCCGTGTTCCAATTAAAAGTTTCAAAAATCACCGTTAGACTTGAAACTTGAAACCTGAAACCTGAAACTTCAAACAAAAACTAAATTATTTTTATTAATTCCGTAAATTGCACCCTCAAAAACATCATTTTTTTATCAATGGAACAAGCAACTCCTTATATTCCTAAAAATAAAGTAAGAATTGTAACAGCCGCATCCCTTTTCGACGGACACGATGCAGCCATCAATATTATGCGTCGTATCATTCAAGCCACCGGTGTAGAAGTTATTCACCTTGGCCACGACAGAAGCGTAGAAGAAGTCGTAAACACTGCTATTCAAGAAGATGCCAATGCAATTGCGATGACATCCTATCAAGGTGGTCACAACGAATATTTCAAATACATGCACGATTTGCTCAAAGAAAAAGGAGCCGGTCACATCAAAATATTTGGCGGTGGAGGAGGCGTAATCCTTCCTGAAGAAATCAAAGACCTTCACGATTACGGAATCACGAGAATTTATTCTCCCGATGACGGTCGAGCAATGGGATTACAAGGAATGATTAATGATTTGGTTCAACAATCCGATTACCCAATTGGCGATAATTTGAATGGAGAAGCCAAAGAATTATACAAAAAAAATCCACGTTCAATCGCTCGCGTAATTTCTGCAGCAGAGAATTTTCCGGATATTGCTAAAGAAACGTTAGACAGTATTCACAAAGAAAATGAAACCTCCAAAATTCCTGTTCTCGGAATTACAGGAACCGGTGGAGCAGGAAAATCATCGTTAGTAGATGAATTAGTTCGTCGTTTTCTAATCGATTTCCCTGAAAAAACAATTGGTTTAATTTCCGTAGATCCATCCAAAAGAAAAACAGGCGGAGCTTTGTTGGGCGACAGAATCCGAATGAACGCTATCAATAATCCTCGCGTTTATATGCGTTCGTTGGCTACACGTCAATCCAATTTAGCATTATCAAAATATGTTGCCGAAGCGATTCAAGTGCTGAAAGCAGCAAAATACGACATCATTATCCTCGAAACCTCCGGAATTGGTCAAAGTGATACCGAAATCATCGAACATTCCGATGTTTCATTATACGTGATGACACCTGAATTCGGTGCCGCTACCCAATTGGAAAAAATCGATATGCTTGATTTTGCCGATTTAGTCGCTATCAACAAATTCGATAAAAGAGGTTCACTTGATGCTCTTCGTGACGTGAAAAAACAATACCAACGCAATCATAATCTTTGGGATGCCGATTTAGATTCGCTACCCGTTTTCGGAACAATTGCTTCGCAATTCAATGACCCGGGAATGAACACACTTTACAAAAAAGTGATGGACAAAATCGTCGAAAAAACAGAAGCGGATTTAAAATCTACCTTCGAAATCACGCGTGAAATGAGCGAGAAAATTTTCGTCATTCCGCCACACAGAACACGTTACCTTTCTGAAATTTCAGAGAATAACCGCAAGTATGACGAAACCGTTTTATCACAAGTAGATGTCGCTCAAAAATTATACGGAATTTATAAAACCATCGAATCAGTTGGGCATATCAATAAATTAGGTTTAACTAAATTCGGTATCAACGAAGAAGAACTTCAAAACGCAGCATCCACAACCAATAAAGAATTTTTAAGTTTATTAACCAAAGAATTCGACCGTGTAAAAATGAACCTCGACCCATTCAATTGGGAAATCATTTTAACGTGGGACGAAAAAGTAAATAAATACAAAAACCCGATTTATTCGTTCAAAGTTCGCGACAAAGAAATCAAAATTCAAACGCACACCGAATCACTTTCGCATTCGCAAATACCAAAAGTAGCGTTGCCAAAATATCAAGCGTGGGGCGATATTTTAAAATGGAATTTACAGGAAAATGTTCCCGGAGAATTCCCTTTTGCATCCGGACTTTATCCGTTCAAACGAGAAGGCGAAGATCCATCCAGAATGTTTGCCGGAGAAGGCGGACCGGAGCGAACCAACAAACGTTTTCACTATGTGAGTGCAGGTTTACCCGCCAAACGTTTATCAACGGCGTTTGACTCGGTAACTTTATACGGTAACGACCCCGATTTACGTCCGGATATTTACGGAAAAATCGGAAATGCTGGGGTTTCCATTTGCTGTTTAGACGATGCCAAAAAATTATATTCCGGTTTCGATTTAAGTCATCCGCTAACGTCTGTGAGTATGACCATCAACGGTCCGGCTCCGATGTTGCTTGGCTTTTTTATGAATGCTGCCATCGACCAGAATTGCGAAAAATACATTATCGAAAATAATTTACAAGTTGAGGTGGAAGAAAAAATCAACGAAATCTATAAGAAAAATGGTTTCGTTCGTCCAACCTACAACGGCGAACTTCCAAAAGGAAACAACGGTTTAGGATTGATGTTGTTAGGCGTAACCGGAGACCAAGTGCTTCCGCAAGACGTGTACCAAGACATTAAAATTAAAACCTTAGCCCAAGTTCGCGGAACCGTTCAAGCCGATATTCTAAAAGAAGATCAGGCACAAAACACCTGTATTTTCTCCACCGAATTCGCTCTTCGATTGATGGGCGACGTGCAGGAATATTTCATTAAAAAGAATGTGCGTAATTTCTATTCGGTTTCCATTTCGGGTTATCATATTGCAGAAGCAGGGGCAAACCCAATCACGCAATTAGCATTTACGTTGGCCAATGGTTTCACTTACGTGGAATATTATTTGAGTCGCGGAATGAATATCAACGATTTCGGACCCAATTTATCCTTCTTTTTCTCCAACGGAATCGATCCGGAATATGCCGTGATTGGTCGTGTGGCAAGAAAAATTTGGGCAAAAGCCTTAAAAAATAAATACGGAGCAAACGAAAGAGCTCAGATGTTGAAATACCATATTCAAACGTCCGGACGTTCGTTGCACGCTCAGGAAATTGATTTCAATGACATCCGAACCACGCTTCAAGCCTTGTATGCCATTTACGACAACTGTAACTCGTTGCACACGAATGCGTATGACGAAGCCATCACCACACCAACCGAAGAATCCGTTCGTCGTGCAATGGCAATCCAATTGATTATCAACAAAGAATTAGGTTTAGCCAAAAACGAAAACCCCATTCAAGGTTCGTTCATCATCGAAGAATTAACCGATTTAGTGGAAGAAGCGGTCTTACAAGAATTCGACCGCATCACAGAACGTGGTGGCGTTTTAGGTGCAATGGAAACAATGTACCAACGTTCTAAAATTCAAGAAGAATCGTTGTATTATGAAACCTTGAAACACAATGGCGATTTCCCAATCATTGGTGTAAATACGTTTTTAAGTTCAAAAGGTTCGCCAACGGTTGTGCCAAGAGAAGTAATTCGTGCCACCGAAGACGAAAAACAATTTCAAATTAAAACCTTAGAAACCCTACACCAATTGCACGAGCAAAAAGTGAACGAACAATTAAATGGTTTACAAGAAGCCGCCATCAACAACCAAAACATTTTTGAACGTTTGATGGAAGCCACCAAATATTGTTCGCTGGGTCAAATTACGAGTGCGTTGTTTGAAGTGGGTGGGCAGTATAGAAGGAATATGTAATTTAATTTTATATGATTTTAAAAGGATGACGAGAGTTGTCCTTTTTTTGTTTGTAATAATACGAGGGTCTGTCATTTCGACGGAGGAGAAATCACATAAAGTAGGTAACATAATCTTTGTTTAATGATATGTGATTTCTCCTATCGTCGAAATGACACAATAGGAATCTTATATGTTTAAATTGTACTAGGGTTTTTATTGTTGATAATTGTAGATTTTGCTCAAAAGACTTGAGACTTGGTATAGCTGAGGATTGTGGGTAAAGCTAATAGTAGTAGTGTATTATTCACAAAGCAACGTATCAAAATCGATGTGAAGTTGAGTTACACCATTCTGATCTACAGTTACCCATTTATAATTTTTTAATACATAAGCATTTCCACCATCAAGCTTAACCCACTCGTCAATTCCTTTAGCACCGTTTTTTAGATCGTCTTTGGTTGTAACGCCAATTGGAGCAACATAATTTCTGTTTTTTACCAAAAACTTGCATTTACCTGTTGTAGTCATTTCTTCTGCTTCTGCGTGTGAAATGAACTTGGATACAGTTAGATTTGGAAGTGTGTTGTTTACTTCAATCGGCGACATTGAAGTTGCACATGAAGCAAGAACGAAACACATTACAATTAAATTTATGCTAGCTAATCTCATCATTTTTAAAAATTAAGAATTAATATTTCATACTATTTTGAGGTTTGTCAAGGTTATCATTGCCCTAGCAGGTGTCTTTTAGGCATCGCTATCTTGGTTGATTTTTTTTATAACTGAGTCAACAATTTCATTTGCGTACTGCATTTCAACTTGAAAAAATTCTCGTTTTGTATCGACACGATATTTTTCAAGTATTTTGTGGATTGTCTTTTCTGCCAAAAAACAGTCTTTCACATTCCATTCTCTCATTACATGAAATTTATCAGGAATACTTGTAGATGATAGTTGTTTTGCTCTTTCTTCAGTTTCTTTTGTAGTTAGTCCTATTTTGAAAACATCTTTTGGAAGACTACTATTTCGCATTATGTAAATTTTTCCTGCGTTTTTAGAAGTGTAAGCTATATCATGTGTTTTTTCGATAATTAAATCATTTTCTTTTGCATGAAAATAACTTTCTGTTTTTTGTACCCAAGTTCTGCCTTGTATAGGATTACCATTTTTATCATTACCTATTTCGTTGTCTTCTAAATTTTTCCAATATCCTGTTCGTTCAACTTTGATTTTTTCATCGCGAAATTTTATCCTGTCGGATAAAAAGATTTGATTACGATTTAATACCCATAAAGGTCTTACTCTTATTTTAAATTTATTGTCAACATCCTTATATTCTCTACTTTTGAATGAGTTTTTTAAAATTGATTTTGCTTCGGTGTCGTGTTCCTCTTCTTCAATTTCATCATTATAAAAATCAAAATAATTTGGTAAAAAAAGACAAATCTTTGATAACTCAAAAATTGAGTTATATTCATCTACACGTTCTGCAATATTTTTAAATATCTCTTCATATTTTGGCTCTCTCCATTTTCCATTTATCATAAAACCAGTTAAATCATCCGTTAATATAGAATAGCTATCTCCTTGATCTTTTGCAACATATCTTGCATCTATAGTATTTGTATCTAAATCAATTCGACAAGCAATTAGTATTTTCCATAGATTTGGATCGTCATTTAATTTTACAGCTTCTCTTATTCTATCTCCAGAAATTATAAGTTTTTCTTTTCCAATGCTTCGTTCCATTTCATCTATAGGTGACAAGTTCTTAGATTGTATTGAAGTGTCTGTTATTTGTCCAGTTGCAAATAACATTGTTACTTCATTTCCTCTTCTTACCATAGAAACTCCGCCGATAATAAAGCTGTCTCCATTTTCGGTTTTAAAATTTATATTTTTTAAATCATATCCAACATTAAAGTTATAAATCAAATCTTCAATAAAGCTTTCTTTAATTTCATTTGTATCATGTTTTAAATTATTGGAAGTGTAAAAATCTATAAAGTCAAAAAATGAGATAGAATAATCTTCTTCATTTAATAATGTCCAATAGTTTAATCTCTTATCCAAAGTATAAAAGGCTTCCATTACGTTGAACATTATTGGCATATTTCGATGTCCATAAGTCCACGATCGATTGTTAAACTCTGAAAGATAAGACCTCAATTCAGGATCCATTACTAGCCCGATACCATTTGCCTCTTGAAGTTCCCATGTTTTTATAGCTTCTGCTTGCTTCTTTTTTATTTCTTTTTTAAAGTTTGGATTATTTAATTCATGTTGTTGAATAATTTTTGCTACTTTTTCATGCTCTGGAGTTCCCTCTTCAGGTACAACATCTTTAGAATATTCTATACGTCTTTTAATATGCTCTTTCATGATGATTTATATGATAATGACGTCTAAATTTTTTATATACTGAGTATTATATTTTTTTTTGAGCATTTTTAACGTATGGATGGCAATATGCTCAATTGCCACTCGGTTTTTTTTACTAAAATACTAAAAATTTCCCCACTTTAACATTTCCCCACAAATTTCTCAAAATCAAAAACACCCACAAACAAGTAGCGATACAATTAAAACCACTCCAAACCTCCTTTTTACACGTTGCTCAACTGGTTTTTTGTGGTTCTTTAGTAATTTAAATAGGTTAGTGAAGTACTTTAATAGGGTTGCGGACTACTTTTACCACGTCCTACAACCCCTTTAATGGGGTTCCAGACTACTTTTATCACGTTACCTAACGTGGTAAATGGGGTTCCGGACGTGGTAGACCACGTTGTAGGACGTGGTAAAAGGGGTTGTATAACGTGGTCAACCACGTTATAGGACGTGGTAAATGGGGTTCGGAACGTGGTAAAAGGGGTTGTAGGACGTGGTAAAAGTAGTTCAGGACGTGGTAGACCACGTTGGTTGACGTGGTAAAAGGGGTTGGGTAACGTGGTAGACCACGTTGTAGGACGTGGTAGAACACGTTGGGTGACGTGGTAAATGGGGTTAAGTAACGTGGTAAAAATAGTTCAGAGCATAGTGTTCTGAACTATTTACCTTTGTCTATATAACTACAAACAGTCAATGGAAATAATTTATTTTAAAAATAAAAGAGATATTCAATAAATAGTACGACTATTTTCTCAGCCTTACACAAACAAATTTGCATTCGGTTCTTTAATCGAATTCACCATTGTGATAATCGGTTCCGAAGACAAAAACTCTAAAAGCTCTGCGTTAAAGTCTTTCGGTTGCTCCATATTCGATAAGTGCCCTGCATTATTAATTACTTTCAACGTCGAATCTTTAATGTGTTTATTCATAAATTCCGACTGCTCCAGCGGCGTCACTTCGTCTTCACGACCGCAAATAATCAACGTAGGAACAGTAATTTGCTTCAATTTAGAACACGTTTCGTTACGCATAGCCAACGCTTTCAAACCGTTAATTATTACTTCGGGTGTATTGGCCAAAATGTCGGCATTTATTTTCGTGACCAACTCTTTATTCGATGAATAAGTGTCATCAGCAAACACAGAATCCAAAAACGTAGCCGAAAATTTCGACGTTCCGTTTTGCTCAATTTCCTCAATCGTTTTATAGCGTTTTTCTCGTTGTTCAGGCTTGTCGGCAACACAATTCGTGTCACACAAAATCAAAGCTGCAAACCGCTCGGGATAACGAGTAATCGCATTCAACGCCACAAATCCACCCATCGAAAGTCCGCAAATAATCACTCGTCGCAACTTCAAAGCATTCAAAAAACCAATCAAATCATCGCCCAATAAGTCCATACTCAACGCAGAATCATCATTCGTTGATTGACCAAAACTTCTAAAATCCACCGATATAAAACGGTGCGTTTCCTCAAAAGTTTTCAATTGATTGTCCCACATCGACTTATTAAATGGAAAACCGTGTAAAAACACGACTGGTATTTTCCCAATTCCCACATCATTATAGGATAGTTTAATGTTATTGACTTCGATTGTACTATTGAGAGTTGAATTAGACTTTTCCATGATAAATAGATTTAGAAATTAGTGTTATAAAGGTCGGTTAAGTTTTTATTTTTATGTTATAAGATTATTTGATATCATTACATAATTTACACAGTCAGATTGACTATTTTTGTGTAATTTTTTTTAAATAGATTCACTCAGTCAAATCGTTCTCGGTGCCACAGTGGGCAATCAAGTGCTCGGCAAAAGTTGGGTAATAAATTCATTTAAAGGAAGAAACCTTCAGATACATCTTTCTTAATTCTTTAAAAAAAAATTATCTTTGGATTATAAATTAAGAAATGGAAAATACGAATTCAGCATTTATTCTATTTAAAACCGAAGATCAAAAAATTTCGGTCGATGTTCGTTTAGAAGACGAAACAGTTTGGTTAACAACAGACCAAATGGCATTACTTTTTGATAAGGGCAGAAGTACTATTTCGGAACATATTTCAAATGTATTTAAAGAAGGTGAGTTAGACGAAAATTCAACTTGTCGGAAATTCCGACAAGTTCGTTTGGAGGGAAATCGAAAAGTAGAAAGAGATGTGGATCATTATAATCTTGATGTAATCATTTCAGTTGGTTATCGAGTTAAATCTTTACGAGGAACGCAATTTCGTCAATGGGCAACCAAACGATTGAATGAATACATTCGTAAAGGTTTTGCAATGGATGATGAACGATTAAAAAATTTAGGAGGGAGCGGTTATTGGAAAGAATTATTGCAACGTATCCGTGATATTCGTGCTTCTGAAAAGGTGTTTTATCGTCAGGTTTTGGATATTTATTCCACAAGCATTGATTATGATCCAAAATCAGAGGTTTCTGTTCTGTTTTTTAAGAAGGTACAAAACAAAATTCATTATGCAGTTCATGGACAAACGGCATCCGAATTGATTTTTAACAGAGCAGATGCCGAAAAAGAGTTTATGGGATTAACCGTTTTCTCTGGAAATCGCCCGCATCTTAAAGATATAGTTATTGCCAAGAATTATTTAAATGATAAAGAACTTCGTGCTTTGGGGCAAATTGTTTCCGGTTATCTAGATTTTGCAGAAAGGCAAGCTGAACGCGAACAAGCGATGACAATGAAAGATTGGGCAGAACATTTAGACAGGATTTTGACAATGAGTGGAGAACAATTGTTACAAGGTGCTGGAACTGTAAGTCACGAAAAAGCAATTGGAAAGGCAACAGACGAATATAAAAAATACCAACAAAAAACGTTAAGTGAAGTTGAGAAAAATTATTTGGAAAGCATAAAAAATATGGATGATAAAATTAAGTAGTTACTTAAGACTTGTTGAAGAATTTAAAAAAGAAGCTTCGATTTCTCCAAATATAACTTAAAAAATATCTTCTCATCATCAAACTAGTATGCGAATTACTATTTTTGTGTAAATTTTCTAAATGGATTCATTCAGTCAAATCGTTCTCGGTGCCGCTGTGGGCAATCAAGTGCTCGGCAAAAAGATCGGCAACAAAGCCATTCTTTACGGAGCTATCATTGGAACGATGCCTGATTTGGATGTGCTTTACGGTAAGTTTTTAGATCCGTTAACTGCCACAGATATTCACCGTGGCTTCAGTCATTCCACTTTATTTTTTCTTTTTCTTTCTCCTGTTTTAGGATGGATTTTACAAAAATTAGAACATAAACATAAAGTGAATTTCAAAGAAGCAACGTTGTTTTCTTTTCTCGTTTTACAAACTCACGCCTTACTCGATTTGTTCACTACTTGGGGAACACAATTGTTTTGGCCACTCGAAACACGGTTTTCATTGCAATCTATTTTTGTGATTGATCCGTTATATACATTGCCTTTTTTGGTTTTTCTTATTCTTTCGATGAAGAAAAAGAAACAAGACCCCAAAAGAATGTTTTGGAACAGAACCGGATTGATTGTGAGTACTTCGTATTTGTTTCTCACGCTTTTAGTACAATCGGTTGTGACGAATAAATTTGAAAAACAATTGGAACAAAACAAAATTAGTTACCAAGAAATTGTCGTAAAACCATCTCCCTTCAACATTATTTTATGGACAACCAATATTAAAGTGGATAACGGTTATTACATCGGCGATTATTCTTTTTTTGATACAAAACCCATCCATTTTCAATTCATTCCCACCCAAAAAGAATTGATAAATACTATTGAAGATGCCGCCGTCATCCAACAATTAAAAAGAATATCCGAAGGATGGTACTGTATCACACAAAAAGAAAACCAACTTTTTTTTAATGATTTGCGATTTGGGGTGATGAATGCGGATAAAAATGATTTACAGTTTTCGTTCAGTTATCAAATTACTGAAGAAAATGGGGAAATTAAAGCGGCTGAATTGCCTAATAAAAATAGGAGAGAAGCGAAGAACTTATTGGGGAAATTATGGGTTAGGTTGTGGGGGAATTGATTACTGCATAAACCTCACCTCACTAATCTTCCCGTCCGTAATCGTATAAACCGCAATCGCAAAAAGTGCGGGTTGCGATTTCAAAAAAACAACTTCTTCATGGTCAATGACTTTGTTATTTAGCACAATTCTATTGACTAATTTACAATGTAACTCGGGTAATTGGTTGAACATTTCGGTATATTCTTCTCGCATTTTTGCCTTTCCTTCATATAAAAGTTGGTCGGGAAAAGTATAAACTTTTACATTTTCACTATAAGGCTTTAAAAAAGCTTCGATGTCGCGTTTGTTATAACCATCCAATTGTTCTTGGGCTAGGGCAGTGGCTTCTTTTTCTGTGGAGGATTTGTCTTGTCCATAAATTGAAGAACTTAAAATCACTAATGTAACTAGAAATATTTTTTTCATAATTTAGTATGTATAAGTTTATAATTCTGCTTGTGCTTTCTTTGTTGATTCTAATTTCATTTTTTTCAGTTCTATCCTTTCATTCGAAATATCTTTGTAAACAATATGATAACCTGGAATAGTATTTTGGTCACCTTCAATACTACATTCTATGTTGTTGGTTTTCCAAATCCATTTATCACCGTGTTTTGAACTTGGTTCGCCATAGGCCGAGTTTAAAATTGCATATACATTGAGAACTTTTTCGGTAACAACTTTAATTTCACTAATAACATTATTGTTTGTAGTTAAGTAAATAAATAAAATCTTTGCAGTTTTAATTTTATCATCATTCGACCCAACATAAACATAATCAGCTTTTGAATTTAAACTTAGCTTAAAAAGTTCGGCATTTGAATTATCTTTTCGATTAAATTCAGGATAATTTTCTACCGATGTACCAAGTTTAATTTCTCGAAATCCGTTTTTTGATTCTAAAAAAATGTAATCTTGACCCAATCCAATTATAGATGATAAAAAGAAAATTAAAATAACAATTGATTTCATGGTTAGGATTTTAAAAAACTGAAACAAAAAGCATACCTTCTTTTAATTGATTTATTTATCGGCATTTTCATCACTATTAAACTTCCGCACAATGGCTTTCAACTTTTCTTTTCTCGCCACTTCCTTACCTTTCTTTTTGGCTTGTTCCTTGTGCAATTTGTCGTTGTGAATTTTAATATTTTTCGGATTATTTCTTCCCATAAGTCACTCCTTTTACATTCATTTTTAGACCATAAACCGCATCCATTGCCGTGATAAATAAGAGGTCGTTATTTTTTCCGCCAAAGCAAACATTGGCTGTCCAGCTTTTTGGTACGTTAATATGTGCAATCGGAAAACCATCTTTATTAAACACTGAAACCCCGTTTCCGGTTAAATACACGTTTCCTTGATTATCGATTGTCATGCCGTCTGAACCCATTTCGCAAAATAATTGTCGGTTTGCCAACATTCCATCAGGTTGAATGTCATAACTATACGTTTTTTGATCGTTAATATCGGCAACATACAATTTTTTTCCATCCGCCGATCCAACGATACCATTGGGTTGTTTTAAATTTTCGTCAACGGCGATGATTTTTTTTCTATCAGGCGAAAGATAATATACATGATTGCCTGTTCTTTTGCTAATCGAATCTCTTTCCCAATAATTCCGAACATACAACGGATCAGTGAAATAAATACCGTTTTTAGCATCAATCCACAAATCATTCGGACCGTTATGAGCGTTTACTTTATCTTCATAAATCACTTTGTGTTTTCCGTTTTTGTCAAATTGCCATAGTTGATTATTCAAATCGGCACACGCAATCAGGTTTCCTTTTTTGTCAAAATATAAACCGTTTGACCGACCGGAATTATCACTAAATACAGAGGTTTTTCCACTTTCAGCATCCCAACGAATAATTTGATTGTTGGGTTGGTCGGTAAAAAACACATTTCCGTTTTTATCAGTAATCGGTCCTTCAGTAAAAATATAACCATCCGCCAAAAGCTTTACTTCTTCGTTTGCAGCAACTAAGTTTTTAGAATCGGCAATTTGCCCGAAATGTTTTCCATAAACCAATAAAAACAGCAGTAGGAATTTAATTTTCATCTTTTAATAATTTATCAATTTTTACATAACCAATTTCCAGACCATCTTGTTGATCTGAATTTGTTTTTGTAATTTTCAATTGGAATTTCTCTTTAAATTGTGCGGATAGAATATCTTCAATTTCATGAATATCATCCACATCTACACCGTATTTATCATCAATGTGCGACGTCGCTCCTTTAAAACCGCAATGTTTATAGAACGAAGTGGCTTTTGCTTTTTTGATGGCTTCGGCTTTGTTTTGAGCAACGGTTAACACTTTATAATGATATTCTTCAAATTCATTTTCTTTGTAACCACCTAAATTGATGAAAAATAATTTTTCGGAGTTGAGTAAATTTTCCTCACGCAAAACAACGTCAATAGTAAAATCGTCAACAAAAGAAACTTTTCGCCATGCATCAATGTGAATTTGGTCTTTTGCTTCCGGCCAAAAAGCTTTCATATCCGGAATTAATTCTTTTAAATCCTTACCAATTCCAAAAAAAATATCATGTTGTTCAGTCAATCTTCCGGGAGGAGTGGCTCCCAACATCACCATAAAAAGAGTTTGATTTTCTTCCATCTTTCAAAAGTAATAAAAATAAAATTAGGGCAAATGGTTCAAAAAAGATAACTTTGGCATGAGTATTGGATAGTACTAACTATCATTAATCATTAAAAAATAAACGTATGAAAAAATTTACATTCATTTTAGTGTTAATCGGGATGATAACATTACAAAGTTGCGAAGGCCCGGAAGGTCCTCCAGGAAGAGATGGTTTTAGTGCCGAAGCAGAAGTTTTTGAATTGAGAAACATAAATTTTGGTTTTAGCAGTCAATTTGGCTATTCAATCTATCAAGAATTAACACCGCCAATTTTAAATTCGGATGTAATTTTAATTTACAGAATGGATGGAACAATTAATTCTTCAACACCAATTTGGCAACAAATTCCTCGAACGTTATATTTGAACCAAGGCGAATTGGATTATGATTTTGACTTCAGCAGAGTTGATTTTACAATTTATGCTGATGGAACATATGATTTGGAAACAACTCCACAATATCTTGATAATCAAACATTCCGAATCGTAATCATTCCGGGTTATTTTTCAGGAAGAATGGATTATAGCGACTATAACCAAGTTATGTTGGCAAACGGACTTACCGAAGCTGATGTTAAGCCATTTAGCGAACGTCAATAAATTCTAAATAAATTTTAAAAAGGTCTTTCCGAAGACCTTTTTTTATGCGGTTAAATTTCCTATTTTCGCAGTTCTTTTAAAAGCAGTTATGGATTTTCTATTTATCATCATCGGATTAGTTCTTTTAGTTTTTGGAGGCGATTGGTTGCTCAAAGCAGCAGTCGGCATGTCGCTTCGACTTAATATTTCTAAAATCGTAATCGGAATGACAGTTGTGTCTTTTGCTACTTCTGCACCGGAACTAATTGTGAGTGTTAAATCTGCCATGGCGGGTTTTCCGGACATTGCTCTAGGAAACGTCGTAGGTTCCAACATCGCAAACATCGGACTAATTCTCGGTATTGTGATGATAATTAGCGAAATGAAAATCGATGAATCCTTCTTTAAAACTGATTGGCCAGCAATGATAATTGCATCCTTATTGCTGTTCGGAATATTACTTTACGACGGCGAAATCAGTAGACTCGAAGGAATAATTCTCTTTATTCTTTTAATTTTATTTATAATTTACCTCTTAAAAGCTCAAAAAAATAAACCTGTCGAAATCGATCTTCCGGAAGCTAATCAAATGAAAATGTACCTCATTTTTATCTTCTTAATACTCGGTGGTGCAGCACTCTACGGTGGTTCAGAACTTTTAATCAAAGGAGCAGTCAACGTCGCTAAAACATTCGGTGTTTCCGATCGAGTGATTGCTGTTACGGTCGTTGCCATCGGAACCAGCATACCCGAATTAGCAGCATCACTCATCGCTGCCATCAAAAAAGAAAGCTCCATTTCCATCGGAAACGTGTTAGGTTCAAACATCTTCAACATTCTTTCTGTACTCGGACTCACCGCCATCATTCACCCGATAAAATTAGTCGATAACCGCCTCATCACCTTCGATATTTATTGGATGCTCGGTTTTTCACTCATCCTTTTACCCTTAGTATTACTACCCAAAAAAGGCTACCTCGACCGCAAAGCAGGCATCATCTTGCTCGGCAGTTACATCCTTTTTGTCTATCTCACCTTTGCCTGATTTTTTTTCAGAAGCTAATCCGGCTAACCGCTGCAACTCCTCGGCCTAAAAGCTATTTTTCTATGGATTTTTCGTGGCTTCTTTGGTCGCCCCAAAAAGCCAAGAAAAAGTAGCTTTTAGTCCTGCGGGGTTTCCGCTACTATCCGGGCTAGGGGAGTAGTGGTCAGTTTTCAGTCGCAGTTTTCAGTCGCAGTTTTCACACAATCTTGTCATTCCATAGGAATCTCAGTGGCAGTTTTCAGTGGCAGTTTTCACACAATCTTGTCATTCCGTAGGAATCTCAGTGACAGTTTTAAGTTTCAAGTTTCAAGTCAAGCATTTCAAGTTATCACAAACTTTGTGTCTTTAAATCTTCGTGGCAAATAATAAGTCGCAGTTTTCACATAATCTTGTCATTGCGAAGCAATCTCTCCAATTTTCAAGATGAAGATTACTTAAAATGAAAATGTTCTCAAAACGAATCCTGTTAAATCTCTTATAGCGAAGCTATCAAAATCCGAGAAGATCCCTTCAACCCGTCAAACCTGCCGGCCGGCAGGCAGGTACGTGTGCTATTAAAAAAAAGCGAAGCAACATTTCTCCAATTTTCAAAACCCGCAACCCGCAACTCGTAACCTGCAACTCGCAACCCGAAACATTTCAACCTTTTCAACCATTTCCTCAAAAAAACCACTTCAATAATCGATAATTTTTACTTTTTATAGATTTCACCCCTAAAAAAATAGGGGTATAGTTATTTTAAAACAATTTTTAAATATATTTGCACCATAAAATAAGAAACTAAACCTTAAAAATTAATTTTATGTCAACGTTACGTTTTCAAGCATTAAAAGATGCATCCAGCAGAAAACCTGTAAAATTTGAAGAATCAGGAAGAAAATCTGAACTTTTCGGATCCAATGTATTCAACGACAAATCAATGCGACAGTACCTAACTGCCGATGCCTACAAAGGTGTAAAAGATGCCGTGCAACACGGAACAAAAATTGACAGAAAATTAGCCGACTACATCGCTCTTGGAATGAAAGAATGGGCGTTGGCAAAAGGCGTAACACATTATACACACTGGTTTCAACCACTTACAGGTTCAACCGCAGAAAAGCACGATGCTTTCTTTGAAACTTCGTATGACGGTTCAGATCCGGTAGAAAAATTTGGTGGCGGACAATTAGTACAACAAGAACCGGATGCTTCTTCTTTTCCAAATGGTGGAATCAGAAATACATTTGAAGCTCGCGGATATACTGCTTGGGATCCAACTTCTCCTGCATTCATCTTCGGAACGACTTTGTGTATTCCAACAGTTTTCATTTCTTATACAGGTGAAGCATTAGATTATAAAACACCATTATTAAGAGCTTTAAACTCTGTTGACGAAGCAGCAACCGAAGTCTGTAAATATTTCGATAAAAACGTAAAAAAAGTAACCGCAACGTTAGGTTGGGAACAAGAATATTTCTTAGTAGATTCATCATTAGCAAACTCGCGTCCTGATTTAATGTTAACAGGAAGAACGTTACTTGGACACACATCTGCTAAAGGACAACAATTAGACGATCATTATTTTGGATCAATTCCATCAAGAGCATTGGCTTATATGAGAGAATTGGAAGAAGAATGTATGTTATTGGGAATTCCGGTAAAAACACGTCACAATGAAGTTGCTCCAAACCAATTTGAGTTAGCTCCAATTTTTGAAGAAACTAATTTAGCCGTTGACCACAATTCATTACTAATGGACGTAATGTCAAAAGTAGGTGAACGTCATGATTTTAAAGTACTTTTCCACGAAAAACCATTCAAAGGAGTAAACGGATCAGGAAAACACAATAACTGGTCGTTGGCTACAGATACCGGCGTGAACTTACTCTCACCTGGAAAAACACCAATGAGCAACTTACAATTTTTATCATTTTTCATTAACACCATCAAAGCGGTAAATGAATATGAAGAATTGTTGAGAGCTGCCATCGCAACCGCCAGTAACGATCACAGACTTGGTGCAAACGAAGCTCCACCGGCAATTATTTCGGTTTTCATTGGTGAGCAATTAACCAAAGTTCTTGAAAATTTAGAAGGCGTTTCCAAAGGAAAACTTTCTCCGGAAGAAAAAACAGATTTAAAACTAAATGTAGTTGGAAAAATTCCGGATGTAATGTTAGACAACACGGATAGAAACAGAACCTCTCCATTTGCTTTCACAGGAAATAAATTTGAATTTAGAGCCGTTGGTTCTTCTGCAAATTGTGCCAATGCGATGACAACATTGAATTCTATCGTTGCAAAACAATTAAAAGAATTCAAAAAAGAAGTAGATGCTTTAATCGAGAAAAAAGATTTAAAGAAAGACGAAGCAATTTTCAACGTGTTGAGAGAATATATCAAAACAACAAAAAATATTCTTTTTGAAGGTGACGGTTATAGTGAAGAATGGGAAAAAGAAGCTAAAAAACGTGGATTGAGTAATCATAAAACAACTCCAACTGCTTTAAAAGCAAAAGTTTCTAAAAAAGCATTGGATTTATTCAACGATTTGAATGTAATGAACCATGTTGAGGTGGAAGCTCGTTATGAAATTGAATTGGAAGAATACACCAAAAAAATCCAAATTGAAGGAAGAGTTTTAGGAGATATTGCTAGAAATCACGTGATTCCAACGGCAATTCGTTACCAAAATACATTAATTGAAAACGTGCGTGGTTTAAAAGAAATCTTCGGAAAAGATTTTGAAAAAATTGCCAAAGAACAAATTTCATTAATCAAAGAAATTTCGGCTCACATCGAAGGAATTAATTCAAACGTAGAGGCAATGACCGAAGCTCGTAAAAAAGCAAATGCGTTAACCGATGCACAAAAAATGGCCGAAACGTATTGTGATAAAGTAAAACCTTATTTTGAAATCATCAGAGAACATTGCGATAAATTAGAACTTTTGGTTGACGACGAAATCTGGACGTTGACGAAATACAGAGAGTTGTTGTTTACGAGATAAATTTCACTCATATTAAAAAAGTAGCCACGAATTTCACTAATTACCACGAATTAATTTGTGTGAATTAGTGTAATTCGTGGCTATAGTGTTTTTTAATTATTCGTTTATATGTATTTTTTGAGTTGTGACTTTTTTAGTTAAAGATTAAATTTATTTAAAGAAATTGTTTCAATTTTAAAATAATTTTATATTTTCGTATCGCTTTAAAAATTAATATGCTTTTTTATAAGCAAAAATGCCCCCAGCATTAAAAAAAATCTAGATAATATAACCGTGGAAAGTATAGTGGTATTTTAACAGTGAGTTTTCTGTGTTCAAAAATACTACATCAAAATCTTTTTGATTTTGATCACAACAAAACTAAATTTCCAACAAATTAACACTAAAACGGGTGGGATAACGAAAGTTGTCCCACTTTGTTTTTTTATACCAACTATGAAATTAATTAGTTGTATTTTCGTTATTGTAAAAATAGTCAATATGAAATCGGTATTTTTTTCACTTCTTTTTTTATTCACCTCTCACATTATTTCTGCTCAGGAACAGTCATCTTATTATTTTGACACCAATAAATATGAACTTAAAAATTCAGAAATTCAGAAATTAAACGAATGGATTTCGAAAAACAAAGAAGTCAAAATCGTTGCTATTAACGGTTATACTGACGAAGATGGAACGATAGGTTTTAATGATACATTAGCCCAAAAACGAGTCGATTTTATTTATCAATTTGTAAAAGATAAAGTCAAAATCAGAGATGATTTTAAAACCCGAAGTTTTGGAAAGTTACACAAACAATCCGACAATAAAGCAGAAAATAGAAGAGTTACCGTTTTTTATATTGAAGCAAAAGATTTAGCCAGAGAAGACGAAATTTTAGGAATCACAAAAGAGGAAATTACTCCAAAACCCAAACCAAAAAAACAATTTCCGGAAGCAATCGTGATTGAAAATCCTAACGGAACCGAATCTACTTTCGAGCTAAATGTGGAATTTATGCAACAAGTTGATGCCGCAAAACCGGGTGAAAAATTAAAATTGGAAAACCTTAATTTTCAATTAAACACATTTGCAATTGTAAACGAAAGTCGCGGAAAATTATATGAATTACTCATCGTGATGCAACAAAACCCAGAACTTTCAATCGATATTCAAGGTCATTTGTGTTGTATGCCAACGGACAGAACTAATTTATCAACTCAACGAGCCAAAGCAATTAGTCAGTTTTTACGAATGAACGGAATTGAAAATTCGAGAGTGACTTATCAAGGTTTTGGTAGTTCGCAACCCATCCATCCGTTACCGGAAAAGAACGAAGAAGAAAGAGCCGCCAATCGTAGAGTAGAAATTGAAATTGTTAAGAATTGAAACTAGTCGTATTTTTTTTTAGTTTATGTTTCTCATTTCTTCAGGCTCAAGAATCAAAAACACTTTATTTTGATTTTGCCAAAGAGGTGCCAAATGCAATTTCTTTAAAAAATTTTGACGAATGGATTGTTTCAAATCAAAATATAGAAATTCTGCAAATAGCAGGTTATTGCGATTCCGTTGATACCAATTTATCAAACAAAAAACTGGCTTCAAAAAGAATTCAGAGTGTTTTAACTTTATTAAAATCAAAAAATAGTAGAATTTCTAACAGTTTAATTCAAGAAGTTTTTGGCGAAGATTTTAAACAATCAAAAATACAAGCTGAAAATAGAAAAGTAACTTTTTTGTACAAAATAGTGGATGAACCAATCATAGAAACCGAGCTATTGATAGAAGAAAAACCTAAAGAAGAATCGCTTGTTGAGAAAATTGAAAAAGAAAGAATTTCATTAATAGACAAATTTGAAAATGCTAAGATTGGTGATAGAATTGTGATTAACAACATTCACTTTCAGTTTAATTCAGAAAATATTATCCCTGAATCTGAACCTTTACTAGAACAATTGTTATTTATAATGGAGCTGAATCCAGATTTAGAAATTAAAATTTTCGGGCATATTTGCTGTAATCCTGATCCAAAGGACACAAAATTATCGTATCGTCGTGCTTTAAAAATTTTTAATTATTTGAGAGATAACGGTATTCAACTTCGAAGATTGGCTTACAAAGGTTTTGGAAGTAATGAACCAGTTTATCCAATTCCTGAAAAAAATGAAGAAGAAAAAATAGCCAATCGCAGAGTAGAAATTGAAATTGTAAAAAAATGAAAACATTAAACTGCTTATTTATAGTTTTATTTTTCGTTACACTTTCCGCTCAGGAAAAATTAGATATTTATTTCGATTTTAATAAAGCAAACCCAAATTCAAATTCAATTCAAATTTTGAATGAATGGATAAAAAATAATTCATTTGCAGAAGTTTATAAAATGGAAGGATATTGTGATACAGTAGATTCCAAAACGTACAATTTAAAATTAGCAGAACGACGAATTCATACTATAGAAAATATTTTAAAACTTAATAAAATTAAAGTCGTCGATACTATCGAAAGAATTCCTTTTGGCGAAAATTTCGATTTTTCTTCAAACCAAGATGAAAATAGAAAAGTTTCCTTTTTCTATCAAAAACCAACTCCAAAAAATTCATTTTCCGAAAAGATAAAAAATGCAAAAGTTGGTGAATTATTGAATTTAAAAGGATTGAATTTTTATAACATGAGCGATGTCGTTCTCCCTAATTCAAGACCAATTTTGGATGAATTGCTTCAAATGATGAAGGATAATCCAACGCTAAAAATTGAAATTCAAGGTCATATATGTTGTAAGGAAATCGAAATTGAAGATATTTCACTCAAACGAGCTAAAACCGTTTATGATTTTCTACTATCAAATGCAATTTCAGCGGATCGAATTTCATACAAAGGATTTGCTTCTACAAGACCAATTTATCCTTTACCGGAAAAAAATGAAGAAGAACGAGTTGCCAATCGTAGAGTTGAAATTTTAATTATTGAAAAATAGCACTTCTAGATGCATTTTAAAATTGCTACATTTTCACATTAATCCTATCTTTGCCAAACACAACAACACAACTATGAGTTCTGATACCAGCAAACGTTATGCTCTTCGCGGAGTTTCTGCCGCCAAAGAAGATGTGCATAATGCCATAAAAAACATTGATAAAGGATTATTTCCCAAAGCTTTCTGCAAAATTGTTCCTGATTATTTAACAGGAGATGACGATTATTGTCTTTTAATGCACGCTGATGGTGCCGGAACAAAATCGTCGTTAGCGTATTTGTATTGGAAAGAAACCGGCGATATTTCGGTGTGGAAAGGCATTGCTCAAGATGCGTTGATTATGAATATTGATGATTTGCTTTGCGTTGGTGCAACCGATAATATTATGCTTTCATCCACCATCGGAAGAAATAAAAATTTAGTTCCTGCCGAAGTAATTTCTGCCATAATCAACGGAACGGAAGAATTAATTCAAGAATTAAAATCATTTGGTGTTACGATTCATTCAACCGGTGGTGAAACTGCTGATGTGGGCGATTTGGTTCGAACAATCATTGTAGATTCTACCGTTACAGCTCGAATGAAAAGGAGCGATGTGATTGACAATGCAAACATTAAATCCGGTGATGTAATTGTTGGGTTGGCTTCGTTCGGACAAGCCTCTTACGAAAAAGAGTACAACGGCGGAATGGGAAGCAATGGCTTAACGTCTGCTCGTCACGATGTTTTTTCAAAATATTTAGCCGAAAAATATCCTGAAAGTTTTGATGCCGCTGTTCCTTCTGATTTGGTTTATTCCGGTCAAGTGAAATTGACGGATGAAGTGGAAAATAGTCCGATTGATGCCGGAAAATTAGTGCTTTCGCCAACGCGAACCTATGCTCCAATAATCAAAACGATTTTAGAAAAATACTCTCCAAAAGAAATTCACGGAATGGTGCATTGCAGTGGTGGAGCCCAAACCAAGATTTTACATTTTATTGACAATTTACATATTATCAAAGATAATTTATTCCCGATTCCGCCATTATTTAAACTGATTCAAGAACAATCCAAAACCGATTGGAAAGAAATGTATCAAGTGTTTAATTGCGGTCACCGAATGGAATTGTATGTTCCTGCAGAAATCGCTAATGACATTATCGAAATTTCAAAATCATTCAACGTCGATGCTCAAATTGTAGGCAGAGTAGAAGCATCCGAACATAAAAAATTAACGATTACGAGTGAATTTGGTACATTTGAATACTAATTTTAAACCCGCAACTCGCAACTTTCAACCCGCTAACCTTTAAAATATGGACTTACCAAAATTCGTTTTAGCAGACAACACCGATCATCCGGAAGATATTTTTATCATTCATTTAGAATATCCTCGTTTTATAATTAATTTAAAAGATGATGAAGTGGAAATCATCGAAGAAGTTGATGCAGAAGACGAAAAAGACCTCGAAACCGAAATGGAAAAATTAATCGAGTTAGCCGGAGCTTTTTATGATAGAGAAATGGAACGATATGAGGAGTAAAATGCCGGATTAATTTATTGCATCAACTCACTCACATTCATAAAAACATCAACAACTTCTAGAGAATGTTCATTTTCAATTAAATCTTCATTTGCAATGAACGTATTTACAAGCATTTTTTTGGTGCCGGTTTCTTGAGCAAATGCTGTTTTTCTTTGTTTTATTTCTTGTGCATATTTTTTTGAAATGACAAAGTTACTTTCATAAAATTTACATTCACAAAGGTTGATAGTAGCATCTTTTCGGTCAATAATTAAATCAATTTGAAATCCATTGGCTGTAGAAGTTCCTTTTCTGCTAAAACACGATGTTTCTGTATAAACATTTCTGATTCCTAAAGCGTTTTTTATTTCGTCTATATGTTTCATGCATAACGTTTCAAAAGCAAAACCTTTCCAGATTTTATATTTCTGTGAATTAGAAATTATTTGCCAGATAGACGCATCTTTCTTTTCATTACCTTTCATAAATTGATGATAAAAGACTGAAAATTCATCTACTAATCTGTAAATACTTCCTCTTTTTTTCTTACCAAAGGGTAGAGATTCTTCTACAAAACCTGTCAAAACCAAATCATTCATCGCTCTAGTATATGGACCACCCGCACTAACTTTTGAGTTTTCAATGATGCTTTCTCTAGTTAATCCGTTGTGTGATTTTGCTAAACAAGCTACAATCGCTTCATGGTTTTCCCAATTTGTAAATAAGGCTTTGTATAAATTGTTGTATTCGTATTTTAATATTCCCGTTTCAGAAAAACATATTCGCTCGATTGCTTTTGTAACGCTTTCGCCTCTTTGAATTTGTTCTAAATAATAAGGCAAACCACCCAACGTCATATAGATTTCAGAAATACCCGTTGGTGTATAATTTATATTTTTGGATTTTAAGAATTCATTCGTTTCTGCAAGAGTAAAAGGTTTTAAATGAATGGGCAAATTAATTCTATTATGAAAACCTCCTTTATCATTAATGATATTTTGCGTAATCCATGAAGTAGCCGAACCGCAAACAACCAGTATAAAATGTTGTTCTAGAGACAGATAATCATTCCATAAATGTGCTAATAGTTGTATAAAACCGGATTTTGGTGTAGAAATCCATGGTAATTCGTCAATAAATATAACTTGCTTTTTATTTTTTGGTAAACTTTTTAAATAATTTTTGAATACAAAAAACACCTTTTGCCAATTATCTACAGCACCTAAAACCAACAAGTCTTTGTTGTATTCTGCTATTTTTTGAACAAAATTATTTATTTGAGTTTGCAAATCTGCATTCTGAATTCCGGTTACAGTAAAACAGAAGTTTTTTTCATATACTTCTCTTATTAAATACGTTTTTCCAACTCTTCTTCTTCCTGTTACTGCTACAAATGATGACTTTTTTGCCTTGATAGCATCTGTCATTGCTTTTGTTTGAGCTTTTCTTCCTATCATGAGTTAATGTATTTATGAAGCAAATATAAGAAATAAATACAGATATGTGTAATTAAAAAATGTATTTATATATCATAAAAAGTAGATAAATACAATTATAAGTTTATTAAAAGTGTATTTAAATTAATTTTTTTGTATTTAAAGACACTTATGTTTTTACAAGATTAATCAGATTAACGTAAACTGCTTAATCTATCTTCCGTCAAGGTCAAATACTTTTATTTATAGTAAGTAGAGAGTAATTCTAATGCCGCTGCAAAAGGAGAAAGTTCATCATTTTGCACGGCTTTTTTCTTTTTCTCCAATAAATCAATAATTTCCGGATGATTGTAAAAATGATTTTTTAATTGTTCATTAATCGTTTCCATCATCCAATATTGGTTCTGCTCTTTTCTTTTTTCTTGAAAATAGGAATTGGATTTGGTCAATTCCAAATAATTTGAAATTGTTTTCCAAACAGCATCAATTCCATCTTTTGTATAAGAACTACAAGTAGAAACAATAGGCATCCAACCTGATTTTTTAGCCGGAAAAAGATGTAATGCTCTGTTGAATTCGGTTTTAGCTAGTTTGGCTTTTTTGATGTTATCACCATCTGCTTTATTGATTACGATGGCATCGGCCATTTCCATAATGCCGCGTTTGATTCCTTGTAATTCATCACCGGCACCGGAAATTTTTAATAATAAAAAGAAATCAACCATACTGTGAACGGCAGTTTCACTTTGACCAACACCAACCGTTTCAATGATGATAGTATCAAATCCGGCAGCTTCACATAGAATAATAGTTTCACGGGTTTTTCTGGCAACGCCGCCCAACGTTTCTCCCGAAGCAGAAGGTCGAATGTAGGCGTTTTTATCTTTTACCAATTCTTCCATTCTGGTTTTATCGCCCAAAATACTACCGTGAGAAATAGTGCTACTCGGATCAACAGCCAAAACGGCTACTTTTTTTCCTAACGAAGTTAAGTGTTTTCCAAAAGCTTCAATAAACGTACTTTTTCCGACGCCTGGAACACCTGTAATTCCAATGCGAATGGATTTATTAGCATTGGATAAGCAAGCTCCAATAATTTCATTCGCTTTAGCTAAATGTTCAGGATTTGTGCTTTCCACTAAAGTAATGGCACGGCTTAAATCGGAAATATTTCCTTTTAAAATTCCATTAATTAATTCATCAGAAGAAGGTTGAATTTTTCTATAACCTTTAATGTTTTTCACAACCAAATCACTGATAAATTCCGGTTGAGGAATACCTTCTTTTTCATTCAAAGCAGATTTATTTGGTTTTGATTTTTTCACAACACTAATTTGAAGTAGTAAAAGTAAGTAAAATCAACAAGAGTTTCAAGACAATAAAATAGAGGTTAAAAAAATAAATCAATAATTTTATAATGGTATTTTTGCATTCTATTTTCTATCATGGATAACATCATTTTAATTTTTCTTTGTTTAGCGATTGGTTTTGGATTGCAATTCCTTAAAAGTTTTCCAAAAAATGGATATGTAGCACTCAATCATTTTGTGATTTATATTTCGTTGCCGGCGTTGGCTTTGTATTATATTCCGAAAATTGAAATTTCTTCAAAATTACTTTTTCCAATTGGCGTAGCTTGGATAGGATTTGGGTTGTCGTTTTTATTTTTTTACAGTTTGGGAAAATGGCTCGGATGGTCTAAAAAATTAATGGGATGTTTAATAATTACAGGAGGATTAGGAAATACATCTTTTGTTGGATTTCCCGTAATAGAAGCCTTGTATGGTCAAGATGGATTACAAACAGCAATTATTGTCGATCAGCCCGGTTCGTTTGTAGTATTGGCTACTTTGGGGATAATCGTTGCTTCAGTTTTTTCTAAAGGAGAAGTTGATTCAAAACTAATCATAAAGAAAATTTTATTCTTTCCACCTTTTATTTCTTTTGTTGTAGCCTGTTTACTAAATATTTTTAAACTTGATTTTCCTGAAATGATGCAATCCGTTTTTTATAAAGTGGGCGGAACTGTTTCAACAATTGCTCTGGTTTCTGTTGGTTTGCAATTAAAAATTGATAAAAAAAGTCAGCATTGGAATTTTTTAGCGTTAGGTTTGTTTTTTAAATTGATGCTAACACCATTGTTTTTCCTGATTTTATACAAGTTTATTTTTAAAGGTGAAGGTTTAGTGGTTGATGTTTCTATTATGGAATCGGCAATGGCTCCCATGATAACCGGAGCAATTTTGGCCTCAACCTATGGATTAAAACCTAAATTAAGCAGCATGATGATTGGTATCGGAATTCCGCTTTCATTTTTAACCTTAGCTTTTTGGTATTGGATACTTTCGTTGGTATAATTTTTTTACCTTTATTGGTTTAAAAATAAAGTATGCAACTCAATTCCGAAATTCTATCCAAATTAGAAAATATCGTTGGTCAATCGTTTGTTTTTACCGATGAAGAAACCCGAAATCACTACGGTCACGACGAAACCGAAGCGTATGTTTTTCCGCCAAATGTTGTGGTAAAGCCATCCTCGGCTTTAGAAATTTCCGAAATTTTAAAAATAGCCAATCAATACAAAATTCCGGTTGTTCCGATTGGTGGAAGAACTGGGTTGAGTGGCGGAGCATTATCGGTTCAAGGCGGAATCGGACTTTCAATGGAACGATTCAATAAAATTCTTTCCATCGACGAACAAAATTTGCAAGTGATTACCGAACCCGGTGTGATTACGCAAGTATTACGCGAAGCCGTTTCAGAAAAAGGTCTTTTCTATCCTGTCGATCCAAGCAGTATGGGAAGCTGTTTTATAGGTGGTAATGTTGCTGAAAATTCCGGTGGAGCAAGAGCTGTAAAATACGGTGTAACTAAGGATTATGTTTTGAATTTAGAAGTGGTTTTACCTACCGGAGATATTATTTGGACAGGAGCCAATACCTTAAAAAATTCAACAGGATACAATTTGACTCAATTGATGGTTGGTAGTGAAGGAACGTTAGGAATCGTAACAAAAATTGTTTTAAAATTACTTTCGAAAAATACGCATAACGTATTGATGTTAGTTCCGTTTTACAAAGCCAATGAAGCTTGTGAAGCCGTTTCAGCCATTTTTAGAGCAGGAATTGTTCCGAGTGCGTTGGAATTTATGGAACGCGATGCCATTGATTGGGCTTTAGAATACATTGATGGATTGAACGTTCAAGTGAAAAATGAAATTCAAGCTCATTTACTCATTGAAGTGGATGGAAATTATCCTGAAATTTTGATGGCTGAAGCTGAAAAAATCATGACAGTTGTAGAACAATTCCAAATTGATGATATTCTATTCGCCGATACCGAAGATGAAAAAAATGCCTTGTGGAAAATGCGTCGCAGCATTGCCGAAGCTGTCAAATCCAATTCAATTTATAAAGAAGAAGATACGGTTGTTCCTCGTTATGAATTGCCAACATTATTGGAAGGCATTAAATCTATCGGAAAAAAATATGGTTTTAAATCGGTTTGTTATGGTCATGCCGGCGATGGAAATTTACACGTTAACATCATCAAAGGCACGCTTTCTGACCAAGAATGGAATTCAGAAATTACAAAAGGAATTCGTGAAATTTTTGAATTAACCGTTTCTTTAAACGGAACTTTATCCGGCGAACACGGCATTGGCTATGTTCAAAAAGAGTATATGGATATCGCTTTTTCTAAAACACATTTGGAATTAATGGAACGAATTAAGTTTGTGTTTGATCCGAATGGAATATTAAATCCGGGTAAAATTTTGCCGTAAAACAACAAAAAAGGGATTAAAAAATTAATCCCTTTTGTTTTTCTTTTCTCTTTTTTCTTCTTTTTTCTCTTTTGCCGTTTTTAAAGGCTCTTTCTTTATGTTTTTCTTAGCATCCTGACTCTTTGCCATAATTTTTTGGTAATGCCATTAGAAGCATCAAAGTAAAGATAGTATTTATTTTTTAATTATTGCAAACCTAATTGTTTTACAACATTTTCTCCTAAAACCATGTTTAGTAATTGTGGTTGACTTTTATCGTAATTAATCAATTTCCATTTGTTTTGGGTCGCTTCTTCAGAAACAGCAATCATGATATCTTTTCCATCGATATAAAATGCATTTCTATCTTTTTCAAACGTAATTTTTTTGGATGCCATGGTTGTTTTCAAAGATTCTGCAATCGAATTTTTTTCTTCCTCCGAAAGCGGATTTTCAAAAATCATTCGCATGGCTTGCGGATATTCTACCACACAAATTTTCTTTCCGTCAATTTCTTTAACTTCTGAAAAAGTAAATGTTGTTTTTGGATGAACTAACCGAATGCGTAATTGATCATTTTGAAAAGTTTCATCTAAAATTGTTAGCATAGTTTCTCTATCAGCAATTTCAAATACTTTAGGATGTGTATAATCCAGAATTTTTTCAAATTCCATGTTGTATGTCGACTCATACATTTTTACACAATCCGATTTTAATGTTTCCAACGATTGAGAAATACACAGGTAATTTATCAGAAGAAAAAGGAATGTCAATTTAAATTTCATAAGTATATTTTTATCAAAAATATAAATCTTTCTGATAATTAAAATTAATTTTTCTTCTTTTTTGCTTCTTCTGCTTTGCGTTCTTCTTCTTTTCTGATTTTTTCTCTTTTCTCTTCCGCTTTTTCTTAGCTTTCAATTCCGCTTTTTCTTTACGGTTAAAATAACCTCTTAAAAGAAAATTTTCTTTAGCGGCTTCCATATTTTCATCCAAACCTTTAGAACTACTTTTAAGGTTTTGCATGGTCTGACTTAAATTTTCGGCTATAACCGTATCTTTAATCAATCTTCCCAATGTACCTTCGCCACTATTAATATTAATCATTATTGCAGCCAATTCATCTGAAATTATTTCAGCATTATCAACTGTGGATTGTAAACTCGCCATAATTGCATCAATTTCAACCGGCTCTAAAGATTTTAAGTATTGACCATCTTTTGCAAATGAAGCATTGTGTGTTCCTTGCGTAATTTGAAGCATTTTATCACCAATTAAACCCTCCGAAGCAATGGCAACTTCGCTATTTGTTTTGATGTATTGTTGCACTTCTTTTCGGATAAATAAGTTTACTTTAACGGTGGAATCATTGATAATTTGAATATTATCAACCGTTCCTACATCAATTCCGGAAAACCGAACTTTATTTCCAACTTGCAAGCCACTCACATTATAAAAAGTGGTGGTGAGTGAATAAACCGGATTAAATAAGTTTTTTTGTTTTCCGATAATGAAAATGGCAAAAACAAATAATGCTATACCTCCGGCTACAAATAAACCGAGTCTGATTTTGAAATTTTGAGAATGAGTTTCCATATTTTTTTAATTAAAAAATGATTGTAATGTTGTATCTGTTGATGTTTCGAATTCTTCTAAACTTCCTTCTTTATAAATTAATCCTTCGTCTAACATAATAATTCGGTTGGCTGTTTTTTGAGCACATTTGATATCATGTGTAATAATGATGGATGATGTTTTATATTTCTTTTGAATTTCTAAAATAAGCATACTAATTTCATTAGATGTAATCGGATCTAGTCCGGTTGTTGGTTCATCATATAACATTATTTTCGGATCAATAACGAGCGTTCGAGCCAAACTGATTCTTTTTCGCATTCCGCCCGAAAGTTCAGAAGGCATTTTGTCGATTGAATCGGCTAAGCCCACATTTTCCAAAACTTCTTTTACCTTTTCTTCAATTTGCTCTTCAGTGAGATCTTTTTTTATCCGTCGTAGCGGAAATTCAATGTTTTGTCTCACCGTCATCGAATCATACAACGCTCCACTTTGAAAAAGAAATCCCATTTTTTCTCTGATAGAAGCTAATTCTTTTCCCGAAGCAGCTGTCATGTTTTCATCAAAAACCGAAATTGTTCCGCTATCTGTTGGCAATAATCCCACCAAACATTTAATTAAAACCGATTTTCCGGTTCCTGATTTTCCGAGAACAACTAAATTTTCTCCTTCGTATAACGATAAAGTAACATCTTTTAAAATCACTTGATTGCCAAACGATTTTTTAAGATTGGTTATCTCAACCACTTTTTTTCTATTTGTTTGATCGTTCATCATATAAACATATCTGTAATTTGAACTGCAATCATATCGATTATAATCACTAATAAAGAAGCTAAAACTACTGCGGAATTTGCGGCTTTCCCAACACTTTCTGTGCCTCTTCCTGCATTAAAACCTTTGTAGCATCCAACCAAACCAATGGCGGCACCAAAAAAGAAGGTTTTGATTAAAGCCGGGATAAAATCAATAAATTCAACCGGTTTGAAAGCTTGAGAAAAGAATAGCACAAACGAAACATCTCCTTTAATATTCGCTCCCATCCAACTGCCTAAAATTCCTAAACCATCGGCATATAAAACCAGAATTGGTATCATTAATGTGGTGGCTAATACTCTTGTAACAATTAAAAACCGAATCGGATTGGTAGAGGAAACTTCCATGGCATCAATTTGCTCGGTTACTTTCATCGAACCTAATTCTGCTCCAATTCCGGAACCAATTTTTCCTGCACAAATTAAGGCGGTGATTACCGGACCCATTTCCCGAATAATTGAAAGTGCAACCATACTTGGCAACATGGTTTCTGCACCAAATTTTATCAAAACAGGACGTGATTGAATGGTAAGAACCAATCCCATAATTGTTCCTGTAATAGAAATAAGTGGTAGTGTTTTATATCCAATTTGATAACATTGTTTCAAAAATTCTTTGAACTCAAAATCCCGAGAAAATGTTTCTTTAAAAATTTGTGTAATGAACAACGTTACATCAGCAGTTTTCGTTAAAAAAGAACTTGTTTCTTCTTTCTTACGAAGTGTTTTATCACTCAGTTTGATGATTTGTTCTTTGGTTTTATTAACCGACGGTATAATTTTTAAATTGGAGAATTTTTTCATATTGAACTATCCGGTTAATTATTTAGAGTATTGCTATTGTTCTTTCACAAAAGAAAAGTAAGATAGAACAATTTTTCTTATAATCTACAAATTTCTATTTTTCATAAAAAGTTATGTTATACAACTATTATAAAACGTTATATAATTCACACATCGAAATATTTATAAAATAAAAAATCCTCAACAGTAAAATGTTGAGGATTTGAATATATCTTCTGTAATTTCTAATGAACCAGAACCCATTCGCCGCTTGCAATCATGCTTTCGGCTTTTTTGTATTTCATGGTTTCCGTTTTTCCACTCATTACGTGTTTTAATGTAACGGTGTCATTTCGGTTGATTTTAGGTGTTTCACGAACAATTGTTTCCGTAATTGGTTGACGTTGCGTTTGTCCCGCTTCACGATTTTGTTCAGCTAATGTATCACTGTTTGGAATTTCATCTTTGGAAGTTTTATAATTTTCTTTCGGACGAACTTCTTTTGCTTCCTGAATATTTGCTGTGTTTTGATTTGGTAAATCTCCTTTGAAAAGGAATGAAATCACTTCTTTATTTACTTTGTCCAACATTGTTCTGAACAAGTTAAACGCTTCAAATTTATAAATCAGTAATGGATCTTTTTGCTCGTGAACAGCCAATTGAACAGATTGTTTCAACTCGTCCATTTTACGAAGGTGTTTCTTCCACGCTTCATCAACAATAGCTAAGGTGATGTTTTTTTCAAAATCAGCAACCAATTGTTTTCCTTCTGTTTCGTATGCTTTTTTAAGATTCGTAACCACATTCAATGTTTTTTGACCATCACTAAACGGAACGACGATTCGCTCATATTGATTACTCGGATTTTCAAAAACATCTTTTATGATTGGGAAAGCTTCTCTGGCATCTCTAGCATTTTTTTCGTGATAATACGCCAATGCTGCTTTGTAGATTTTTCCGGTAATTTCCATCTCAGAAAGTTTGGTAAACTCACTTTCTGTAATTGGAGAAGTAATTGAAAAATAACGAATTAATTCAAATTCAAAATTTTTGAAATTAACAACGGCTTTATTTTCGTTGGTGATGTTTTCGCACGTATCATAAAGCATATTCGCAATATCCACTTTCAAACGTTCGCCGTGTAAAGCGTGTCTTCTGCGTTTGTAAACCACTTCACGTTGTGAGTTCATAACGTCATCATATTCCAACAAACGTTTACGAACACCAAAGTTGTTTTCTTCTACTTTTTTCTGAGCTCTTTCGATGGATTTGGTCATCATTGAATGCTGAATCACTTCACCTTCTTTCAAGCCCATTCTATCCATTACTTTGGCTACTCTTTCAGAACCAAATAAACGCATTAAATTATCTTCTAACGAAACATAAAATTGCGAACTTCCCGGATCTCCTTGACGACCGGCACGACCTCGCAACTGTCTGTCAACACGACGAGAATCGTGACGTTCTGTTCCGATAATGGCCAAACCACCGGCTGCTTTTACTTCGGCACTAAGTTTAATATCCGTTCCACGACCGGCCATGTTAGTAGCAATGGTTACAATTCCGGCTTTACCGGCTTCCGCAACAATTTCAGCTTCTCTTTTGTGCATTTTTGCATTCAAAACGTTGTGTGGAATGTTTCTCATCTTCAACATTCTACTTAATAATTCTGAAATTTCAACCGAAGTTGTTCCAATCAAAACCGGTCTTCCGGCTAAGGATAATTTGGTTACATCTTCAATGACAGCATTAAATTTTTCGCGAGTCGTTTTATAAATTAAATCTTCTTGATCTTTTCTTGCCATCGGGCGGTTGGTTGGAATTTCCACCACATCCAATTTATAAATTTGCCAAAGTTCACCCGCTTCTGTTACAGCCGTTCCCGTCATACCCGCTAATTTGCTGTACATACGGAAATAATTTTGAAGTGTAACCGTTGCAAAAGTTTGCGTTGCTGCTTCAATTTTTACATTTTCTTTGGCTTCAATCGCTTGGTGTAATCCGTCAGAATAACGACGACCATCCATAATACGACCGGTTTGCTCATCTACAATCATGATTTTATCTTCCATGATTACATATTCTACATCTTTTTCAAAAAGAGTATAGGCTTTTAATAATTGAGTCAAGGTGTGAATACGTTCCGACTTAATCGAAAAATCCTGAAACAATTTCTCTTTTTCTTCAGCTTCGGCATCTTTTGCCAAATTCATTTTTTCAATTCGGGCAATTTCATAACCAATATCAGGGAGTAAGAAGAAATTTTCATCCGTATCTTGTGATAAAAATTTCACACCATTATCGGTTAATTCAACTTGATTATTTTTTTCTTCGATAACAAAATACAACGCTTCATCCACTTTTGGCATTTCGCGGTTGTTGTCTTGCATATATTGATTTTCCGTTTTTTGAAGTAATTGTTTGATACCTTCTTCACTCAAAAATTTAATCAATGCTTTATTTTTCGGCATCGAACGGTAAGCTCTCAACAATTGAAATCCGCCGTCTTTGGTGTTTCCTTCTTTGATTAAACGTTTAGCTTCGGTTAAAAATCCGGTAGCTAAATTTCGTTGTAAATTAACTAAATTATCAACTTTAGGCTTCAATTCATTAAACTCGTGTCTGTCACCTTGCGGAACCGGACCTGAAATAATTAATGGTGTTCTTGCATCATCAATCAAAACCGAATCGACCTCATCCACAATAGCAAAATTGTGTTTACGTTGCACCAAATCATTTGGCGAATGAGCCATGTTATCTCTCAAATAATCAAAACCAAATTCGTTATTTGTACCATATGTAATATCTGCTTCGTACGCTTTTCTTCTCGCATCCGTGTTTGGTTGATGATTATCAATACAATCAACAGTTATACCGTGAAATTCAAATAAAGGAGCTTTCCAAGTGCTGTCACGTTTTGCCAAGTAATCATTCACAGTAACCAAATGCACGCCGTTTCCGGTTAACGCATTCAAATAGAGTGGAAGAGTAGCCACCAACGTTTTTCCTTCACCGGTTTGCATCTCAGCAATTTTTCCTTGATGCAATACAACTCCACCAATCAACTGAACGTCGTAGTGAATCATATCCCAAGTGATTTCTTTTCCGGCAGCATTCCAAGAATTTGCCCAGATAGCATTATCACCTTCAATAGAAATATAGGATTTTGTAGCCGAAAGTTCAATGTCTTTCGGTGTTGCTTTTACCTTAATGTTGGTATTGTCTTTAAAACGTCTTGCTGTTTCTTTTACCACAGCAAACGCTTCAGGAAGAATATCATTTAATGTTTTTTCTGAAATTTCATAAGCTTCTTTCTCCAAAGCATCGATAGAAAGATAAATGTCTTCTCTTTTATCAATATCCGAAATTTGATCCACTTCAGCTTTTAGTGTAGCAATTTTTGCATCTTTTTCTGCACGAGCTTGCTTTATTTTTTCTTTGAAATAAGCAGTTTTAGCACGCAATTCATCATTGGAAAGAGATGAAAGACTGCTTTCAAACGATTTTACTTTAGTAATAAGAGGTTGTATTGCTTTGACATCTTTTTCGGATTTGTCGCCCACAAATGCTTTAAGAATACTATTAATGAAACTCATAATGGTTGTTTTTTTAAATGTGCAAATTTACACAAAAAAAAAGCCTCGTGTGAGACTTCTTTCTGGTGTTTTTTATTTTTGATTAATATTCGTCCTCGTTCCAAAGATAATCTTCGTCTGTAGGATAATCCGGCCAAATTTCCTCCATCGACTCATATATCTCGCCTTCGTCTTCTATAGATTGAAGGTTTTCCACTACTTCAAGTGGAGCTCCCGTTCTAATAGCATAGTCAATAAGCTCATCTTTGGTGGCTGGCCACGGTGCATCACTTAAATAGGATGCTAATTCTAATGTCCAATACATCTTCTATCGATTTAATTTTATGCAAAAATAAATTTTCTACAGACATAGTCAAGTAAAAATTGATTTATTTTACCAAAAAGTATTTTTTTTACTTTTTTAAAGGTAAGAACGTGGTTAAAATAGTGTTCGGTATTAAGTTTTTAGAACTCAGTACTTAACTGAAAACTGTCAACTGAGAACTGCTTACTACTTCCTCGGAATCCATTTTACTTCATCCGCTTGAAGGTCAAACGACAACTTTCGTGCCAACACAAAAAGGTAGTCAGAAAGTCGGTTTAAGTATTTTAAAACCTGCTCATCTGTCGGTTCTAACTCGTGAAGATGCACCGATAGGCGTTCTGCTCTTCGGCAAACACAACGTGCAATATGACAATATGACACAGTTGTATGTCCGCCCGGAAGCACAAAATGAGTCATCGGAGGCAACGCATCGTTCATTGTGTCAATTTCATTTTCCAATAATTGAATATCTTCTTCCGAAATTCGATTAATGTTTAAACGCGGTTGACCATTTTTTAAAACCTCTTTGTCAGGAGGTGTGGCTAAAATGGCTCCAACGGTAAAAAGTCGGTCTTGCACTTCAATTAAAACATTTTTGTATAATTGATTGATGTTTTGGTCTCGAATTAATCCGATGTGCGAATTCAATTCGTCTACCGTTCCGTAACTCTCAATACGAATATGGTGTTTGGGGACGCGTGTTCCGCCAAAAAGTGCTGTAGTTCCGCTATCGCCGGTTTTTGTGTATATTTTCATAAGGAAGTTGCTGAGGTTCTGAGTTGCTGAGTAACTGAGTTTTTATTTTGCTAAAATACGAAGATTTTTTTACTCAGCCACTCAGAAACTCAGCGACTCAGTAACTCTTAAAAAAGCTTCAACAAATCTTTCTCTCGCTCCATCAGCTAAATCAAAATACAAATCGGGTTCTATGAGTTCGATTTCCATTAAGTGAAGTTTGTTTTCGATAACAATGCCATCAACGCGAGCATAAAGCAATTTTTCAGGAATTTTTGATAAAACTAATTCAGCTTGAAGCAATAAATCAGCATTGGGCTGAATTAAAGTATATTTTCCGCCGTATTGAATTTGAACTCTAAAATCATTTTCAACAGGTTTTTTGTTGACAGCGTGCGAAAATTTCCCATCAAAAAAGATAAAAGATGTTTCCCCTAATTCTTTTATTTCAGGACGAAATTCCTGTAAAAGAAAATCTTTGGTTTCAAAATGTTTTTTGAATTCTGTTTGAATGGATTCTAATTCACTTCTGTCGATTAGTTTTGTCAAATAACTTCCGGCAGAAAACGCTGGTTTAATGACAATTTTCTCCCAACTTTCAGGAATTAATTCTTTTAAATTTGAAGTTGAATTTTTTTCTAAAAAGATTGTCGGAAGTATTGAAATTCCTTCTTTTTCTAGTTCTTTTAAATAAAATTTATGCTTGTTTTTTTTGATGATAGAAATCGGATTGAGTGTTTTAATACCTAACGATTCAATTTTATCCAACCATAAATTAAACGTAATTTCTTTTTGATAATAGTCCCACGTATTTCTGAAAATTAGATAATCAAATTCAGTCCAATCGACCGATTCATCATCCCAAATCACTGCTTTTGCAGCAATATTTTTCTTTGCAAAAAGCGGAATTAATTTTTGATCCGATTCTAAAAGTTCAGGTAATCGGGCACACGTTAGTATTCCAATTTTCATCAGATTATTGTTTCTTTTTGGAATAATAATTGGTTTTGAAACTTCGATTTCGACGATTTCCTCTTTGTTTATTTGCCATTCTTGTTACAATAATAACGGCCACAAAAAGAACAATTATGACGATAATAAGTGTTTTCATATTTGTAAAACTTATAGAACAAAGTTACAAATTGTTTATTTTATCCGCTCGTCTTTTTCTATAATTCCGTCTCGCAAACGAATAATTCGGTGTGCATAGGCTGCAATTTCTTCTTCGTGCGTTACCAAAATTACCGTATTTCCATTTTTATGAATTTCGCCAAACAAAGCCATGATTTCTTCAGATGTTTTGGAATCTAAATTTCCGGTTGGCTCATCCGCCAAAATTATAGAAGGTTTGTTAACCAATGCTCTTCCAACTGCCACACGTTGACGTTGACCACCCGAAAGTTCGTTGGGTTTATGATCCATTCTATCCGCTAATCCCACTTGTGTGAGCACTTCTGTTGCTCGTACATTTCGTTCCGATTTTGAGTAACCAGCATAGACCATCGGTAAAGCTACATTGTCTAAAGCCGTCGTTCTCGGCATCAAATTGAACGTTTGAAATACGAATCCAATTTCTTTATTTCTGATTTCAGCTAACTCGTCATCGTGCATTTGACTTACGTCTTTTCCATTCAAAATATATGTTCCGGATGTTGGCGTATCCAAACAACCCAAAAGGTTCATCAAAGTTGATTTTCCTGAACCCGACGGACCCATCAAAGCAACATATTCACCTTTGTTAATTTCTAAATCGATACCTTTTAGAACATAAATCGTTTCACTTCCTAAAATAAAGTTTCGTTTTAGATTGGTTATTTTGATTAATGGATTTGCCATAGTTAATTGAGAATTTAGAAATTTGAATTCAGAAATCGGATTATATAATTTTCTTATAAGTAGAAAAAAAACGGACTTTGTTACAATTTAAATCCTAATTCGTTCAAAAATATACGAACTGATATTTTTATTTGGATTGATGATGAAATGTTCTTTCTCTTGTTCTTTTCTAAAAAAAACGATTCCCCATTGAAAAGTGTCAATCGTAACGGTAACTTTTGGATGATTTTTAATTATTTCCCAAGCTTCTTCCATATCTTTTGACCAATGAATGTCATCAAAAATCCAAACCGAATCGTTTGAAATGGTCGGTAATAAAAGTTCGAAATAGGTTAAAGTGGCTTTTTTAGAATGATTTCCGTCAAAGTAAATTAGTTGCGGGTTGCGGGTTGCGGATTGAAGGTTTTTGAGGTAGTCTTCAAATTTTGTGTTTATAAATTCAATGTTATTTAGATTTTGTAATTGACATTGATTTTTTGCAATTAAAATTGTTTGCGGGCAACCTTCCAACGTAATTATTCTCGAATTTTTATTTCCTAACGAAAGAGCAATAGTCGCCAATCCCAACGAAGTTCCAATTTCTAAAACATTTTCCGGTTGAAAATAGTTATTAATTCTAAATAACAATTCCGCTGTTTTCTGAGAAATTCCGGCGTTTTTTGCAATAGCAGAAATTTTTCTTTGATTGGATTTAAAAACTCTTGAGCCGGCACCAAAATCGGTTACTTCAATTATTGTTTCGTTTTCCAAAAGTGATTTTCGGTATTCTTTTAGAATGGAATATTCGAGATATTTAGTTTTATCATAAAAACATTTTGTCACCAAATCAAACACAAATGGAGAGTGAACTCCGTGTTGGTTTTTGGAGTTCCATAGGAAATTCAGGTATGATTTTATAATTTGTATCATTTCTCGCAAAGTCGCAAAGACGCAGTTTTTCTTGGCGACTCTGCGTCTTTGCGAGCTAAATTACTCAATTTTTGAAGAAAGTTCAAACCAACGCTCTTCCTTTTCTTCCAATTTCTTTATAATCACTTGCAACTCATTCGCTTTTTTCTCAATAGCATCATCAGTTACTTTACCATCAGCAAATAATTGTTCGATTTGTTTTTTCTCAAATTCCAAATCTTTTATTTCACGTTCAATTTTTTGAAATTCTTTTTGTTCGTTAAACGATAAATTTCCAACCGGATTGTTTTGTTTCCACGCTTTTTTATCGGCTTTGTTTTCTTCTTTCAAAGCCACATCAGCACTGTCTTCGTATGCTCTAAAATCGGAATAATTACCTGGAAAATCTTCAATTTCACCTTCGCCTCTAAACACGAATAAGTGATCTACAATTTTATCCATAAAATAACGATCGTGGGAAACCACCAACAAACATCCGGGAAAATCTAATAAAAAACTTTCCAAAACATTTAATGTTACAATGTCCAAATCATTCGTTGGCTCATCTAATATCAAGAAGTTCGGATTCTGAATCAAAACCGTACATAAATACAATCGTTTCAATTCGCCACCGCTCAATTTTTCTACAAAGTCATATTGTTTTTTCGCATCAAAAAGAAAACGTTCCAGCAATTGCGAAGCTGAAATAATTTTTCCTTTTGTAAGCGGAATATATTCTCCGTATTCCTTAATAATATCAATTACTTTCTGACCCGGTTTTGGGTTGATGCCGCTTTGCGTATAATAACCTACTTTAATCGTTTCACCAATCACAACTTTTCCGGCATCGGGCAACATCGTTTTGGTCAAAATATTCAAAAATGTCGATTTTCCTGTTCCGTTTTTTCCGATAATTCCAATGCGTTCGCCACGCTGAAAATCATACGAAAAATTGTCAAGAATCACTCGGTCTTTGAATTTTTTATACAGTTTATGAAGCTCAATAATCTTGCTTCCCATTCGTTCCATATTGATTTCAAGCTCCACCACATTTTCTTTTCGGCGACTTTCGGCTTTTTCCTTAATCACATAAAAATCATCCTGACGAGATTTCGATTTGGTCGTTCTGGCTTTCGGTTGACGACGCATCCACGCTAATTCTTTCACAAAAAGATTCTGAGCTTTGTCAATGCTTGCATTTTCAGAAGTAATTCGTTCTTCTTTTTTCTGCAAATAATACGAGTAGTTTCCTTTATATTGGTATAGTTTTCCGTTGTCCAATTCAATGATTTCATTGCAAACACGTTCCAAAAAGAAACGGTCGTGTGTTACCATAAACAACGTGATATTTTCTTTGGCAAAATAACTTTCCAGCCATTCAATCATCTCCAAATCCAAGTGGTTGGTTGGCTCATCCAAAATCAATAAATCCGGACGATTAATCAAAATTATCGCCAACGAAAGTCGTTTTTTCTGTCCACCCGAAAGACTTTTGACTTTCAATTTAAAATCTTCCAACTTCAATTTAAACAAAATCTGCTTGAATTGCGTTTCAAAATCCCAAGCATTGTGTTGGTCCATCAAATCAAAAGCTTTTTGATACGCTTCTTCATTTTCAGGGTTTTCCAATGCTTTTTCATACTGCTCAATCACTTTCAGCGTTTCATTATCACTGGCAAAAATGCTTTCTTCGATAGTCAATTCGTCCTGCAATTCATTCTTTTGCGATAAAAAAGCCATTCGGATATTTTTTCTAACCACCACTTGACCCGTATCCGGTTCATCAAAACCATTAATAATGTTCATAATGGTCGTTTTTCCCGAACCATTTTTCGCAATAAAAGCAATTTTTTGGTCTTTGTTAATACCAAACGAAATGTTGTCAAACAACACGCGTTCGCCGAAGGATTTGGATATATTTTCTACTGAAAGATAATTCATTTAATGTGTAAATGGGGCAATTTGCCAATTAGTCAATGATTTTAAAAGTGCAAAAGTAATGCTTTATTTTTTCTGAAACGAATGGCTCGGGCTTTATCGGTTATCCGTGTTCCCGCTTTCCATTGCAATCTTTTTTTTCAAAAAAGGATTTCCATTGCAATCGGGGTTAGGAGGGAAATGCAATTGGGTTTTGCATTTCAAAAAAAATCCTTATATTTAATCTTTAATTTAATGTTATGAACAAAAAGAACCCAAGCCACGAAAAAAAAGACATCAACAAAGTTGAAGAGCCAATCACTGACTATAATGTAGAAAAAAATACTGTTCAAGAAGAAGAATTGCATCCTGTTTTAGTGAAACTTCTAGAAAAATCTATAAAAAATCATAAAGAAGGAAATGTTATTTCACACGAAGAAGCATTGAGAAGAATCAAAGAAAGATATCCTTTTTTAAAATGAAATATAGTTTTAATTGGGATTCAGTTGCATTAGAATCGTACATTGAAGAAACTGAATTTATCTTACTAAAATGGAATTATAAAGAAGTTGAAAAATTTAAAATTTTAGTTGAACAAAATTTAGAAAGACTTTCTATAAATCCTGAAATTGGAGTTTTTGATAAAAGATTCAAAGTTTATACGTTGGTCGTTTCAAAACAAACTACTTTGTATTACAGTTTTAGCAAAGAAAAAAGAGTAATTGCATTGCATATTTTTTGGAACAATCTAAAAAAACCGGAAGATTTAAATAAGTTGCTTTATTAAAAATTAATTTTGAAATTATGCCAAAAAAATCAAACCCAAGCCACGAAAACAAACACATCAACAAAGTTGAAGAACCAATTATTGAATATAATGTAGAGAAAAATGCTGTTCAAGAAGAAGAATTGCATCCAATTTTGATTAAACTTTTGGAAAAATCGATTCAAGATTCCAAAGAAGGAAAAGGCATTTCGCACGAAGAAATGCAAAAAAGAATTAAGCTAAAATATCCTTTTTTGAAATGACATATCAGATAATTTGGCAGCCAAATTCTGAAATGTCTTATTATGATGAAATCGATTTTATTTTCCGTAAATGGAACCATAAAGAGGTTCAAAAATTTCAGGATTTAGTATTCGAAAACTTGAACAGACTTTCAGAAAATCCATTAATTGGAAATTACGATAGTTCGAAAAAAATTTATACAATAATTATTTCTAAGCAAACTAAGCTTTTTTATAGTATTGATATGAAAAATAAAGTAATTGATTTGCTTTTATTTTGGAACAATTCAAAAAATCCGGAAGATTTAAATAAGTTGCTGTAAATTTGCCCTATGCAACTATCCGTCATCATCCTTAATTATAACGTTCGCTATTTTCTCGAACAATGTGTACTCAGTGTGCAAGCCGCTTTGCAACACATTGATGGCGAAATAATTGTGATCGACAATAATTCATCCGACGATAGTTGTCAAATGATGAAAACCCGTTTTCCTCATATCAAACTCATTGAAAACAAAGAAAACACCGGCTTCCCAAAAGGTAATAACACAGGAGTAGCCGAAGCAAAAGGCGAATATATTTGCATTCTCAATCCCGATACGGTTGTAGCTGAAGATACTTTCACTAAAATCCTGAACTCCAAACTCCAAACTCCCAACTCCCAACTAGGAATTCTAGGTTGCAAACTCATCGACGGCACCGGAAATTTCCTCCCCGAAAGCAAACGCGGTATTCCAACTCCTTGGGTGGCGTTTACAAAAATCTTTGGGTTGTATAAAATTTTTCCAAAAACTAAAATTTTCAATCAATATTATGCTCAGCATTTAACTGAAAATCAATCCGGAAAAGTAGATATTTTAGTAGGTGCTTTTATGGTCATGAAACGCGATTTATATAATGAAGTTGGTGGATTCGACGAGAATTGTTTTATGTATTCCGATGATATCGACTTGAGTTATACGGTTTTGAAAACAGGAAAAAACAATTATTATTTCGCCGAAACCACCGTCATTCATTACAAAGGCGAAAGTACAGTAAAAGACGGAACGTATATGAAACGTTTTCAAGAAGCAATGGATTATTTTTATTCCAAACATTTCAAAAAATCAGCCTTTTTTAGTGTTTTTATGAAAGTCGGTAGCTTCTTTTTTGCTTTTTTAAAGAAAAATAAAACAGCAGTTTCCAATAGAAAAATTGACAATTATATTTTTATTTCCCAAAATGAGTTATTAAAAGAAAAACTCGAAAAATTGTTAGGAAAAAATGTAAAACGACTTTCAACTTCTTTTAAAAATGAATTACCTTCGCTATTAAAAGGAATAAGTTCAAATATTGAAATAATTTTTGATCAGAACGATTTACCTTTTTCAACCATCATTTCCGCAATGGAATTGTATAAAAATGAAAAAGTATCATTCAAAATCATCCCTAATCAATGTAATTTTATGATTGGTAGCAACAGCAGCAATGACAGAGGAGAAGTCGTGATGATTGAAGGTTAATTATTGAATTTTAAGGTTTTTAAAGCTCTGTGAAATTTTTAAATCCGTGTTAATCCGTGAAATCTGTGTCAAATAAAATTATTGATAATTATAAAAACCAATCCTTTTTTTAGTAATTTCGCAAACTGAAACAAAAAATAAACCGTTAGGTTAAAGATATGGCAAAATTTGAATTAAAATTGCCCAAAATGGGAGAAAGTGTTGCCGAAGCAACAATTACCAATTGGCTTAAAAAAGTGGGAGAGAAAATCGAAGCCGATGAAGCGGTCTTGGAAATCGCTACTGATAAAGTAGATAGCGAAGTTCCATCTGAAGTTTCAGGGACGCTGACAGAAATTCTTTTTAACGTAGATGATGTCGTAAAAGTGGGTCAAACCATCGCAATTATCGACACTGAAGGTGGAAGTGCTCCGGCAGAAAAAGCAAATGAAGAAATTGCTCCAGCCATCGTTGAACTTGAAAAGGCCATAGAAGTAGCTCAAGAAGTTGTTCATTCTGCCACTCCGGTTGAGGTTGATTTTTCAGCATCAGAAAAATTCTTTTCACCGTTGGTAAAAAATATTGCCAAAGAGGAAGGTGTTTCCATCTCTGAATTAGAAAAAATAAACGGTTCCGGCAAAGAAGGTCGCGTGACCAAAGATGATATTTTGTCTTACGTAAAAGACAGAGCCAATCAACCTGTTGCCGCTCCAAAACCAGTAGTTGCTGCCGAAACTCCAAAAGCGGAAATAAAAGTTGAAACTCCTAAAACAGAAACTCCAAAAGCAGAATCAACTCCGGAGAAAAAAATCCCGGTTTCCGTAAACGGTCAAGACGAAATCATCGAAATGGACCGTATGCGAAAACTGATTTCTGGTTATATGACCACTTCCAAACAAACTTCGGCTCACGTGCAGTCGTTTATTGAAGTGGATGTAACTAATATTGTAAACTGGAGAACCAAAGTAAAAGACGCTTTTGAAAAAAGAGAAGGCGAGAAGCTAACCTTTACACCAATATTTATGGAAGCTGTGGCAAAAGCCATCAAAGACTTCCCAATGATTAATATTTCGGTTGAAGGAGATTACATCATCAAAAAGAAAAACATCAATCTAGGAATGGCCGCTGCATTACCAAACGGAAACTTAATTGTTCCGGTTATCAAAAATGCGGATATGCTTAACCTTGTCGGTTTAACCAAAACAGTAAACGATTTAGCCAATCGTGCTCGAAATAATCAATTAAAACCGGACGAAATTCAAGGCGGAACGTACACCGTTACCAATGTGGGAACTTTCGGCAGCGTTTTCGGAACACCAATTATCAATCAACCACAAGTTGCAATTTTAGCTTTAGGAGCCATCAGAAAAGTTCCTGCTGTTATCGAAGCTCCAACCGGAGATTATATCGGAATTCGTCACAAAATGTTCTTGTCTCACAGTTACGATCACCGTGTAGTAGATGGTTCTTTAGGTGGACAATTCGTAAAACGTGTAGCTGATTATCTAGAAGGTTTCAGTGAAAACAGAGAATTCTAAAATTAAAATTATTATAATTTCAACCCTTTCAGTCATAAAAATCTGAAAGGGTTTTTTAATACAAAAACCTTAAAATACTACTAAAAAAAGTAATTTCATCGTTAAAAGGTTATTTCAAACTCTTATCTTTGCTTTACTAAAATTTTAAAATGGAACTCAAATTAAACCGCCCAATTTGCTTTTTTGACCTCGAAACTACCGGAGTAGAAGTGGCAAAAGACCGAATTGTGGAAATCTCAATCTTCAAAGTTTATCCAAACGGAAATAAAGAAAGTAAAACGTGGTTGGTAAATCCGGAAATGAAAATTCCATATACATCAACACAAGTTCACGGAATTACGGACGAAAAAGTAGCCAACGAACCCACTTTCAAAGAACTTTCCGGTCAGGTTTATAATATGATTAAAGATTCAGACTTAGCCGGATTTAATTCAGATCGATTTGATATTCCATTATTGGCCGAAGAATTATTACGAGCCGGAGTGGATTTTGATATGAAAAACAGAGTTTCAGTCGATGTGCAAACCATTTTTCACAAAATGGAAGAGCGAACTTTGAGTGCTGCTTTCAAATTTTATTGCGGACAATCGCTTGAAAACGCTCACTCTGCCGAAGCCGATACAATGGCAACCTACGAAATTCTCAAAGCTCAACTAGAACGTTATCCCGAATTAGAAAACGATATGAAATCGCTCTCCGAATTTACAACACGAAAAAAATCCGTCGATTTTGCCGGATTTATTGCGTTGAATGACAAAGGAGAAGAAATTTTTTCCTTCGGAAAACACAAAGGCGTTTTAGTCGAAAAAGTGCTAGAAGAAGAACCCGGCTATTTCGGTTGGATTCAAAATGCAGATTTTCCTTTATACACCAAAAAAGTCCTCACCGCCATCAAACTCAGAAAATTAAACAATAAATTAACTTAAATTCTAAGAATCTCAGAATCTCAGAATCTCAGCAACTCAGCAACTCAGCATCTCAGAAACTCAGCAACTCAGCCATGAAAATAATCTGCATCGGAAGAAATTACACCAAACACATCGAAGAGCTTCACAACGAGCGACCCGATGAACCGGTCGTTTTTCTAAAACCCGACAGTGCGGTTTTGCTCAAACAACACCCTTTTGTGATTCCCGAATTTAGCGACGATATTCACCACGAAGTCGAAATTTTAGTACGAATCAACAAAGTCGGCAAATACATCGATGCCAAATTTGCACCAAATTATTACGACGAAATCGGTCTCGGAATCGACTTTACCGCACGCGATTTACAAGCAAAACTCAAAGAAAAAGGTTTGCCTTGGGAAAAAGCCAAGGCTTTTGACGGTTCAGCGGTTATTGGTAGCTTTTTATCGAAAAAAGATTTTAGTTCCACAGAAAATATTAATTTTGAGCTGAAATCCAACGGAAATACCGTTCAAAAGGGGAATACCAGCCATATGTTGTGGAAAATTGACGAACTTATAGCCTATGTTTCTCAATACTTTACACTCAAAATTGGCGACATTATTTTTACCGGAACACCAGAAGGTGTGGCAAAAGTAAACCCAAACGACATCCTCGAAGGATTCATTGAAAACAAAAAACTATTCCGAATTCAAGTAAAATAAAAAAATGGCATTAAACTATAACTTAGCCAAAGTCTATGCACTTTCAGACAACGATCCCGAGTTCGTTCTCCAAATAATTACCCTTTTTGTGAGCGAAATTCCGGAAGATTTAAAGTTCGTCAAACAAGGCATCGAAGAAAAAAACCACAAATTGGCCTACAGCTATGCACACAAAATAAAACCCACGCTTGATTTATTGGGAATGAACGTGGCCTACGAAGAAATTCTTCAAGTAGAAGCTTGGACAAAACGCGAAGGAAAACGCAAAGAAATAAAAGAGATTTTCAAAAGTATCGAAGATCAAGTAGAAAAAGCCGTAAAAGAAATCAATAAAGATTTCGAATTATAAGAAGCTATTCCGGCTATCCGCTGCAAGTCCTCACTAAAAAAACTATTTTTCTAAGCCAAAAAAGTAGCTTCCTTTGGTCGCTCTTTTTTGCCAAGAAAAATTAGTTTTTTTAGTTCCGGGCTTTCCGCTACTATCCGGGCTATGAAATTCTGCTTCGATTGAACTACTTTCGAACAATCCAATAATCGGAAAATCTAACAATCCAATAATCTAACAATCCAAAAATCGAACAATCGAACCATCCAATTGAAAGCAACCATCATCACCATTGGCGACGAAATTCTCATCGGACAAATCACCGATACCAATTCCGGTTTCATAGCCAAAGCATTAAACAAAATTGGGGTAGAAGTACACGAAATGATTTCCATCAGCGATGATAAAACGCATATTTTGGAAACCTTTACCAAGGTACAAAACCTAGTCGATTTTGTCATCATTACCGGCGGTTTAGGACCAACAAAAGACGACATCACTAAAATCACTTTTTGCGATTATTTTGAAGATACTTTACAACGAAATCAAACCGTTGAAAATCACATCGTCGCACTTTTTACCAAAATGAATTTTGTGGTTTCTCAAGTCAATCGCGACCAAGCGTTGGTTCCATCCAAATGCATAGTCTTGCAAAACAACTTCGGAACCGCTCCCGGAATGTGGATGCAAAAAGAAAACACGGTTTTTGTTTCGTTACCCGGCGTTCCCTATGAAATGAAAGCCATCGTAACCGACGAATTAATTCCGAAAATCGTTAACGAATACAAGCGACCATACATTTTACACAAAACCATTTTAACCTACGGCCAAGGTGAAAGCATCGTTGCCGAACGCATCGAAGAATGGGAAAATAATTTACCACCATTTGTAAAATTAGCCTATTTACCAAGTCCGGGACGAGTGCGTTTGAGATTATCTGCTCGCGGTTTAGACGAACAATTTTTACAAACAACAATAAGCGAATTGGTCGCTCAATTGCAAGAAATCATCAACGACATCATTGTTGGTTTTGAAGAAGACGAAAGCATCGAATTCGTTTTAGGAAAATTGTTAACCCAAAAGAAATTAACCCTTTCCACAGCCGAAAGTTGCACGGGAGGAAAAATAGCAGAAACAGTAACAGCAATTGCAGGTTCGTCTTCCTATTTTAAAGGTGGAGTGGTAACCTATGCAACCGATACGAAAGTTTCTGTTCTAAGAGTGAATCAATCCACAATTGATAAATTTTCTGTAGTAAGCAAAGAAGTAGCCGAAGAAATGGCTTTAGGAGCTCAGAAACTGCTTCAAACCGATTTTGCCATAGCAACCACAGGAAATGCCGGTCCAACCAAAGGCGATGCCGATGCAACGGTTGGAACAGTTTGTTTTGCGATTGCCACCCCAAAAGGAGTTTTTTCAGAAGAGTTTAATTTTGGTCAACCTCGTCAAAAAGTGATAGACAGAGCAGTAAACAAGGGACTTGAACTGCTTTTGAAAGAAATTTTAAAAAACTACTAAAATTTGTTTGTGTAATACATTAGTTTTTTGTTTCTTTGCACCCTGATTTTGAATAACGATAAAAGATAAGCATAATGTCAAGAGTTTGTGACCTTACAGGTAAAAGAGCGATGGTAGGAAACAATGTTTCTCACGCGATGAACAAAACTAAGAGAAAGTTTTCTGTAAACTTAGTTAAAAAACGTTTCTATCTTGCTGAAGAAGACAGATGGATTTCGCTTAGAGTAGCAGCGTCTACTATTAAAACAATTAATAAAAAAGGGTTAGCTGCAGTATTGAAAGATGCAAAAGCTAAAGGATTTATTTCTTAATTCCACCCTATTAAATATACAGAAAAATGGCAAAGAAAGGCAATAGAATCCAAGTAATTTTAGAGTGTACAGAGCACAAGACTTCAGGTGTACCTGGAACGTCTCGTTATATCACGACTAAAAACAAAAAGAATACTCCGGACAGATTAGAGATTAAAAAATTTAATCCAATCTTGAAAAAAGTAACAGTTCATAAAGAAATTAAATAAGATAAGAAATGGCAAAGAAAACCGTAGCAACGTTACAAACAGCGTCAAAAAGATTAACTAAAGCCATTAAAATGGTAAAATCTCCAAAAACTGGAGCTTATACTTTTGTTGAATCTGTAATGGCTCCTGAACTAGTAGATAATTTCTTAACAAAGAAATAATTACTTACCGTATTATAGTTAAAGCTACTTTCATTGAGAGTAGCTTTTTTATTTTATCTTTGTAACAATAATAGAGTATCAAAAATAACAAACCAGAATATGAGTTTTTTCAAACGAATATTTTCATCCGAAAAAAAAGAAACGTTAGACAAAGGTTTAGAACAAACCAAAACTTCTTTTTTTGCTAAGCTAACCAAAGCCGTTGCCGGAAAATCAACCGTTGACGAAGACGTATTGGATAATTTAGAAGAAGTATTAGTTTCTTCCGACGTTGGTGTGAAAACCACTCTTAAAATTATCGATCGAATTGAAGAACGTGTTGCCAAAGATAAATACCTTGGAACAGAAGAACTCAACAAAATTCTTCGCGAGGAAATTGCCGGACTTTTATCAGAAACCAATACCGGCGAAGCAACCGAATTTGATATTCCGGCCAACAAAAAACCCTACGTAATTATGGTTGTGGGTGTAAACGGAGTGGGTAAAACAACTACAATCGGAAAATTAGCGTATCAATTTAAAAAAGCCGGACATAAAGTGGTTTTAGGTGCTGGCGATACTTTTAGAGCCGCTGCTATTGACCAATTACAAATTTGGGCAGATCGAGTAGGTGTGCCCATCGTCAAACAACAAATGGGAAGTGACCCTGCATCAGTTGCTTTTGATACATTGCAAAGTGCTGTAACGCAAGGTGCCGATGTAGTAATTATTGATACTGCGGGCCGACTTCATAATAAAGTTAATTTGATGAATGAGCTAACCAAAGTAAAACGCGTAATGCAAAAAGTCGTTGGCGATGCTCCTCACGATGTATTATTAGTTTTAGATGGTTCAACCGGACAAAACGCATTCGAACAAGCCAGAGAGTTTACAGCAGCTACTGAAGTTTCTTGTTTAGCCGTAACAAAACTAGACGGAACTGCAAAAGGCGGCGTAGTAATCGGAATATCAGATCAATTCAAAATTCCTGTAAAATATATTGGTGTTGGAGAAGGAATCGAAGACTTACAGGTTTTCAACAAATATGAATTTGTAGATTCGTTTTTTAAATAATGGAAGAACCAAAAGTTTTTAATAAATACCTCGTATCCTTAACCAAAATTGTTTCGGTTTACTGCTTCTTTTTTGTACTTCTTAAATCAATAGCCATTTTTCGTGGTGCTTGGATGATTCCAAATATTATCTTAGCAATCCCATTTATTTGTATGGGAATTTTGACGGCTTACACAGTTCTTTATAAAAAATATTCTTGGATTATCACAATCATTACAGTTGTGCTTATCATCGCAGTTCGTTATTATGAAGTAGATTTGGTTTATTTTTTGCAGAATAAGTACGGGAGTTAATCATTCTACGCAATCTTAAATTGTATAAAAATGAAAAGCAAACTTTCTCCTATTATTCAAGTTTCAGAATTAAAAGAGCTTCACAAAAAGAATGATTTAATTATTCTCGATGTAAGTAATGGAAAAAAGACTCAATCCAATTACAAACAAAAACATTTAGACGGAGCACTTTTTGTTGATTTAAATACTCAACTTGCAGAAATAAACGAAGATGTATCAAAAGGAGGAAGACATCCTTTACCAACCACAGAAAATTTTTCTAAGTTACTTTCAACTTTAGGAATTACTCCAAAAACACACATTATTCTTTACGACGATAAAAGTGGTGCAAATGCTGCAGCTCGAATGTGGTGGATGTTAAAATCTGTCGGACACGAAAAAGTTCAAGTTTTGGATGGAGGTTTTCAAGAAGCAGAAAAACAAAATTTCCCAATCAATTCGAATTCTGTAAATTCTACACCGACAGAAGAATATAAAATCGAAAATTGGAAATTACCATTAGCCACATTAATTGAAGTAGAAAAAGCTTCAAAAAATATTTCAAACTTAATTATTGACGTTCGTGAAAGTGCAAGATATAATGGAGAAACAGAACCAATAGATTTAGTTTCCGGTCATATTCCAAATGCAATCAATATTCCGTTTTCTACAAATTTGGATGAGAACGGACTTTTTCTTTCTCCAGAAATGTTAAGAGAGAAATATAAAAATATCTTCAAAAATAATGCATCAAATGACATTATAGTTCATTGTGGTTCTGGTGTAACAGCTTGTCATACACTTCTAGCGATAGATTATGCCGGATTTGAAATTCCAAAATTGTATGTTGGTTCGTGGAGCGAATGGAGTAGAAATAACAAACCAATTGCGGTTAGTAAATCTTAAATTAATCAATCACTGCATTAATCTTTGCCCATAATTGATTATCAAAATCTGATAAGGCAAAATTTTCTCCATCAGCAACTTCTCCTAAACGAATCACAACCATTTTTTTACTTGGGATAACATAAATTTTCTGATCATTTTTCCCCAATCCGCAAACCATATCGGCAGCAGCATTCGGAATCAGGCTACCTGGAAATTGCAATTGCGTTTGCGGTAAGCGATAATTTGCCTTTCCATTCAACCACCATAAATAACCGTATGCATTATTAAGACTTTGTGAAGGTGAAATAGCTTCCATCATATACGCTTCAGGAACAATAATTTCCGAATTCCACTTTCCTTTATTTAAAGATAATAGTCCAAAACGAGCTGTACTACGTGTTGTACTCCAATAAACATTAAATTCATCTACAGCTAACCATGTTCCGGTCATCCCAATTTTACTTTTAAGTTTTGAAGTAAAATAAGCATCAAAAGATTGATTAGTTGCATCGGCAATCACATCTTGCAATTTTTCAAAAACATTATGATAAGCCCAACGCGTTCCCGCATCAGCTAAGTATTGCAACTCCGCAGGTGAGTTTCCATTTCCCATTCCGTCATCCAAACCGGAAGTCATTGATAGTAAATGTTTATTCGTAATCAAATTTTCTTTAGCTAACGGAGCGGAAGTCCAACCTGTTCCCAAATAATCCGAAACTTTATCATTAATATTAAGCAAACCTTCTTGTTGAGCAATTCCAATCGTTGCGGTTGTTAATGTTTTCCCGGCACTCGCCCAATACCAAGGAGAAGTAGCCGTATGTCCATTGAAATAATTTTCCATCACAATTCGACCATTCACCAAAATAATGAAACCTTTTGTATGTTTTTCTTCCAAAAATGTCAACAAAGGTTGCACTTCACTTTCATTCCAACCCAATTCACTCATCGATTTGGTTTCCCAAACATTTCCTGAAATTGGTGGAAAATACATACTTTCAGTTGGAATATCTTCTGAAGAATCAGAGTCAGACGAACAGTTTAAAAGTAAAACTGCTAACAAAATAAGTGGAAAATAGTTCTTCATAACTTACGATTTTATGTCAACTTAGACTCAATATTTTTAAAAAGGTTTAATCAAATTTACTTTTTATTCCTTCAAAATAATTGTAATTTTAAACTTTATTTTAAAACGATGAAACAGCTTTTTTATTCCCTTATTTTTTCAATTGTATTGATTTCTTGTCAAGAAAAGGTTTCCCCCGATTCCATTTCAAAAATAACCGGTTATTGGGAAATTCAAAAAGTACAATTGCCTGATGGTCAAGAAAAAGAGTATAAAATTAATGAAACCATTGATTATATCGAATGGAAAAACAATACCGGTTTCAGAAAAAAAGTAAAACCGCAGTTTGATGGTAAATATCTAACCAATGATGAGTTGGAAACCATTGAAATTAAAGACAGTTCCGGTATTTTCTTAATTCATTATAAAACCGATTTTGCCCAATGGAGCGAAGAAATTTTAACGTTAACCGATAGCATTTTAGTCCTCAAAAACAAGCAAGATTTAGAATATCATTACAAACGATTCAAACCCATTTCTATCCAATAATGGCCAAACGATTAAACAACGAAAGCCCGATTTCTGACGTACTCAAAGCGTTTATTGAAAACAATAAACTCCAATCTGGTATGGACAAAATCGACGTCGAAAAAGCGTGGAAAGACCTTATGGGAAACGGCGTAAACACCTACACCAAAGAAGTTATCCTTAAAGGAGCAACACTCTATGTCACACTAACATCTGCCGTTTTGCGAGAAGAACTCAGTCACGGAAAACAAAAAATCATCACGATGCTCAACGACGAATTGCGAAAAGATGTGGTGAAGGAGTTGGTTTTGAGGTAGGTGTCTGTTGTCCGTTGTCTGTTATCTGTTGAATGTACGTCCCTGATATAGGTTGACCACAAAAGTCAACTTATATGAAAGCAAATTTGAGAAAAATTAAGAAGTATCGATTTTATTCTACCGAGTTTAAACAGGAAATAGTTTCGTTATATGAAAGCGGAATTTACAGTGTTTATCAATTAGAAAAATTATATGGTATCTGTAATAAATCTATTTATCAATGGATTTATAAATTTTCTACCTTTAACAAAAAAGGAATACGGGTTGTTGAGATGAAAGAAAGTAACACTCAAAAGCTAAAAGAGCTAGAGCAGAAAATTAAAAGTTTGGAGCAAATAGTTGGTCAGAAGCAAATTCAGATTGAGTATTTGGAAAAGATGATTGATATTGCCAAAGATGAGCTAAATATTGACATTAAAAAAAACTCAAGCACCCTACAATCCAATGGTTTAGAGAGAACAAAGAAAAAGTAAGTTTCTCTTTAAATAGTCTGTACAAGGTTGTTACTATATCTAAACAAGCTGTGAATAAATATTGTAAAGAACAAAAATTATTCACCGAAAAAGTAGAGAAATTAGTAATCGAAGCTCAAGAATTAAGGAAAGAGCATCCGGGTTGTGGGGTTGAAAAAATGTATTACGTACTTCGACCAGAGTTTTTAGGAAGAGATAGGTTTATAGATATTATGATGGATTTAGGATTTAGAGTTCAGTATAAAAAGAATTACAAACGGACAACTTATTCCATTGCAAATCAATATCCAAATTTAATAAAAGGATATTTGGTTAATAAACCGTCAACAATATGGCAATCAGATATTACCTATATCGCTTTGGGGGAAAGATTTTATTATGCTGTTTTTATTGTTGATGTATATACAAAGTTGATTGTTGGTCACAGAATATCTAACCATATGAGAGGAACAGCAAACCTTGAAGCGTTAGAAATAGCTTTGAAAGAGTATGATGCTCCAAAAATTCATCACTCCGATAGGGGAAGTCAATATTTATATCATGAGTATATAAATCTATTAAAGTCAAGGGGTTCAAGAGTCAGTATGGCAATTTCTGCTCAAGATAATGCTTATGCTGAAAGGATAAACAGAACAATTAAAGAAGAATATTTGGATTATTGGAAGCCAAAAACATTTGAGGAATTACAAAGAAATATAAGCAAAGCAGTTTGGCATTATAATGAAAAGAGGATTCATAAAAATTTAAACAAAATGACACCGAGAGAGTTTTATGAAAATTGTTTCAAAAAGAATTATAAAAATCCAATTATTGAAATCTATGACAATGGTTCGGGATAAAAATCATAAAAGTTATTTCCAAAATTTTTTTAGCCAGTTAAAAGGGCTAAAAATTTCAGAATAACTTTTATTTTTGATCAGTGATAAATTTAAACATTAGTATTAAAAACCGGTCAACCTTATTTAGGGATTTACAAACCGACAACCGACAACAGACAACCGACTCTCCAAGTAGGCGATTTGTTTCCTTTTTAGCCCCGACCTGCCTGCCGGCAGGCAGGTTGCAGTGGAAATCTTTTTGTTTGCGAGCTTTGCTCGTGAATAAAAAATTGGAACGAAAAGCGGGAATAGGGTTGGCTGAAAATGCCCGAGCCATTCGCTCCTAACAGACTGAATGATTTTTTATAATAGAAACACGGAAAAGAGATTGCTACGGAATGACAAAATCGTGTGAAAACTATGACTGTCAACTGCGACTGAATACTGAATCCCATTAATTCGTACCTTAGCCACTCATTAATTAAGTATAAAAAAATAATGGAAGATCTCAGCAATTACCGAAAATCATACGAAAAAAGCGAACTTTTGGAAACCAACATTCCCGAAGATCCAATCAATTTATTTCACCGTTGGTTTTATGAAACCGAAGAACAAAGTGATATCGAAGAAGTCAATGCAATGACAGTTTCCACAATTGGATTAGATGGTTTTCCAAAATCCCGCGTTGTTTTACTCAAAAAATTCAACGAAGAAGGATTTATTTTTTATACGAATTATGAATCCGAAAAAGGAAAAGCTATCGAAGCTAATCCTAAACTTTGTTTATCTTTTTTTTGGCATTCGATGGAAAGACAAGTCATTATTAAAGGAATTGCAGAAAAAACCACTTCATCAATCTCCGATGGATATTTTGATTCTCGTCCGGACGGAAGCAAGTTAGGAGCTATTGTTTCCAATCAAAGTACGGTAATCGAATCAAGAAACGTTTTGGAAGAAAAATTAAAAGAACTTGAACAAAAATTTCAAGGAAAAGAAATTCCTCGACCTGCTTTTTGGGGCGGATTTTTGGTTCGTCCGCAAGAAGTTGAATTTTGGCAAGGAAGACCAAATCGTCTTCATGATCGAATTCGATATCAACTTCAAAATGATTATTCTTGGAAAATCGAAAGATTATCACCTTAATATGTAGGAAAAAAAGTAAATAAAAATAAAAAAGATGTATTTCATCGATTTTATTTGGCACTTAAACGAATATAGTAGTAATATTGAACTGTCAAACAAGACAACACGTTCATAAATTATAAAGCACCAAGATATTTGCCCCACATCTATCAAAAGCTAAAAAAAATATTTAGATAATAAAAAGGTATTTGCCCCACATCTACTTTTAAAACTTAACCTACTACTATGAAAGCAAAAATGTTTAGAGCATTGTTGCCATTCGCAATTGTGTTCACTTTGATCTCATGTTCTTCTGATGCTTCTGAAGATGCAGCCGTAACGCCAATCGTTGAGAATTTTTCATACAACGAAGTTGAATTAGATTTGATGAATAAAATCAATGAGCATAGAGTTAGCGTTGGGTTAAACCCATTAGAAAAAATTAATCATATTTCATTCAAATCGTCTGAACATAATGATTATATGATTGAAAATGATGTAGTGGGTCACCAATATTTTGACCAAAGAGCTAGCAACATCAAACAAGTTTTGGGAGCTGTTCAAGTAAGTGAAAATGTAGCATACAACTATCAATCAAATGCAGGTGTTTTAAACGCTTGGTTATTGAGCGACGGACATAAAAACAATATCGAAGGAGATTTTACACATTTCGGAATATCAGTTAAAACAAATCCAACCACAGGAAAAAAATACTACACCAACATTTTTATGAAAAGGTAATTTTGCCCCGAATTTACCTTAACCTAAGAAGAACCACTCACTAATGAGTGGTTTTTTTTATGGTTAATTTGTAAATATCAGCTTTCAAAATTTCTGAATCATTGTCTTCACAAAGTAAGAAAGTGATTTCGTTTTTTGAATTTTTGTAAACCGTTAATCCTTCGAATTTATTTGAGTTAGTTATTTTTTCAATAGATAATAATTCAAAAGTGGAAGGATGTAATGTTCCAATCCAACTTCCTAAAACAACACCATCTTCATAAGTAGAATTTGAATCTTCGGCCGCAGCCAAAAAATAAATTTGATCCTCAACCAAAACCGCATCGGTAAAAGTAGCATGAACGCCTTTTTCTTTTGGTAAAATAATCGGAATAAAATCAATTTTACTAGGATTTTCAAGTGAATCACTTAAAACAAAAATACCATTCTGACTTGCCAATCCATTTCCTCGCTGAAATAAAAACCATTTGTTTTCAAATTTCAAAACACCCTCAACATTCAAATTTTCTTTGTCAACTCTTGTCGATTCAGAAATTTTTTCGAATAATTTAGTTAAATCAGTAGTTATTGATTTCTTCGTTTTTGTATGATAAGATGATGATATCATTCGCTTTTCAGTCGAACCCGATCCCAAAAGCAAAATTGAATCGCCAATTTTTGTAATCGATTCAAAATCAGGTTTATCTTTCTTAGTAATAGATTCCAAACTATTTTCAAAAAGTTCAATTTTGTCTAATTTTTCAGTCTTAAAATTATATTCATACAAAAACGAACTTGAATCAGAAATTAAAAAAAGCGAATCATTTTCAAACACCAAACCTGAAGTCGCTCCAATTCCCAAAATCTGAAAAAATAACTCTAATTTAAATTTGTCCATACTTTTTTGTACTTTGGTGTAAAATTAATCAATCTAATCCACATCAAATGAAAAATATAAAACCGGAACATTTCAGAGTCGATTCCGAAATCAGCTTATCCCAAACACCCACTTTTTTAGACATCCAAACTTCTGAAAAAAAGAAGGAAAAAATACTCCAAAAAACCCGTGAAAAGTTGAGCAAATTACAAGATACTATGTATGCTCACAACCGCTACGGCGTTCTCATTTGTTTGCAAGGAATGGACACTGCCGGAAAAGACAGCCTCATTCGCGAAGTATTCAAAGAATTTAACGCTCGCGGCGTGGTGGTTCACAGTTTTAAAACACCCAATTCAAACGAATTGGAACACGATTATTTATGGCGGCATTACATTGCACTTCCCGAAAAAGGAAAATTCGCCGTCTTCAACCGAACGCATTATGAAAACGTACTCGTAACCCGAGTTCACCCCGAATACATTCTCAATGAAAACATTCCTGGCATCGAAACCGTCGAAGACATCACACCCGAATTCTGGGAAAATCGTTTTGAAAGCATCAACGCATTCGAAAAACACATCGCTTCAAATGGCGTAATCATCCTCAAATTCTACCTTCATCTCAGCAAGGAAGAGCAACGTCAACGTCTACTTCGCCGACTGGAAACCGAGAAACACAACTGGAAATTTTCACCCGGTGATCTAAAAGAACGTGCGTTGTGGAACGACTATCAAAATTGCTATGAAGACGCCATCAATCGTACCTCAAAACCGCATGCACCTTGGTATATTGTTCCGGCAGACAACAAAGAAACATCACGTTATATCGTAGCAAAAACCATTCTTGAAGAGCTTCAAAAATACACCGAAATCAAGGAACCCGAACTAGAAGACAAAGTAAAAGACAATATCAAAATGTATCACGATTTGCTAAAATCAGAAGAATAGTTTTGGCCGCACTACGGGCTATCCGCTACAATTCCTCAAGCCAAAACACAAAAAACTAAGCCGCAAAAAGAGCTTCCGCTGGTCGCTTTTTTGCGGCAAGTTTTTTAGTGTTTTGGCTCTCTGGGATTTCCGCTGCTATCCCTGGCGGAAACTGTGCTATCAAACCATTTCATTACAAAATATGGTAATTCTGTAACAAATCAACGTTAAAATATAATCACTTTGGTGAATAGAAAATTACCTTTGTAAGGATTTTCATTTTTTAACACTTGAAAACTCAACAAAATAAGCTAATTTTAAACCCAAAAGGAACCTTTGAAAAAGAACTTAAAAAAAGTAGCACGAATTTTACTTTGGATAATTGGTTCCATCGTGCTAACCTTTCTTCTTTTAGTAATTTTACTTCAAGTTCCTGCCGTGCAAAATTTTGTAAAAGATAAGGCTGTTTCTTATCTCGAAGACAAAATTAAAACCAAAGTTTCCATCGACCGAATCGAAATCGGTTTACCCAAAAACGTCATCGTCGAAGGAATTTATCTCCAAGATCAACAAAAAGACACGCTTTTATATGGCGAAAAAGTGTTGGTCAACATCAGCTTGTTCAAACTAATCAGCAGTAAAGTCGATATCGAAAATGTTGAATTAACCGGAGTGGTAGCCAACATCAATCGAAATAGTGAAGGCGAATTCAATTTTGATTACATCATCAAAGCTTTCGCTTCCGAAGAACCAAAACCGGAATCAGAACCAACCGAAATTTCGTTAGACAAAATCAATTTAAACAACATTCGTTTTACGTTTGACGATGCGTTAACACAAAACGATTTCAAACTTAATTTAGGTCATTTCAACACGCGAATTAAAACTTTTGATTTAGAAAATTTAGATTTCGAAGTACCAAAAATCGAAATTGATGGCTTAAAACTTCAACTTAAACAAGGCATCGCACAAGTGCTTCAAAATACCGAAGAAGTTGTAGAAGATGTCAAAAACGAACCCAACTTAAAATTAAAAATAGGTGAAGTTGATTTAGGAAAAATTGATATACGTTTCGAAAGCGAATCCAATCAATTAAAAACCGGATTAGCGTTTCAAAAATTAGTGGTAAATTTCAATGAAATTGATTTACAAAAGCAATTCATCGATATCGCTTCCTTCGATTTAAAACAAACCAAAGCCAATCTCGTTTTAGGAAAAATTGAAGAACAAGTAACTAAAGAACCATCAACTGAAACCGCATCCAACAATTGGAAATTTAAACTCGACAAAATTTTAGTTGAAAAATTAGACTTTCAATTCGATGATGAAAAATCATCTCCAATTGCTAAAGGAATCGATTACAAGCATCTTCATCTTCAAAACTTAAACCTTGATGCTTCGAAGCTAAATTACGCCACCGAAAATATGGCGGCTAACGTTCATTCATTTCAAGTGAATGACAAAAGTGGTCTGGAAATTCAGTCGTTTTCTACCGATTTCAAGATGACTCCAACCGGTATTTCGCTTGAAAAATTAGCCATAAAAACACCACAAACCGAAATTAAAAATAAGTTAGTGATTGGTTTTCCTTCGCTAGAATCCATTAGCGAAGATCCATCAACTATTTCGCTTGATGCTCGACTTTTACAAACCAAAATAGCCTTTCAAGATTTGTTGCTTTTTGCTCCGCAATTGGCTCAGGATAATCCGTTTAAAAGTCATCCAAACGCTATTTTGTTATTAAATACAGAACTTTCAGGAAAATTAGACAACCTCGAAATTCCATTTTTTGAAATCAGCGGAATTGGGCAAACCAATGCTTCACTTTCGGGTAGAATCGTTGGTTTGCCTGATATTGAAAAAACGTATTTCGATCTTGCGATAGATCAATTTCAATCTTCTTCCAAAGATGTGTTGACATTTGTTCCACCGAATACGATTCCATCCAACATCGAACTTCCAACCACATTTAACCTCAATGGAAATTTCAAAGGATTAATCAATGATTTTGCAACCAATTTGAATTTAAAAAGCAGTTTCGGAGATGCAAAAGTGGTTGCTATTTTTGATCAATCCAAAAAAGGAAACGAACAGTATGATGCTCAAATTGACTTGACGGAATTTGATTTAGGAAAATTAATTAAAAATGATTCCATCGGAAAATTAACTTTAAAAGCCGATGTAAAAGGTATTGGTTTAGACCCCAAAACAGCTTCCGCAGATGCCGATTTAGAGGTGATTAAAGCGACTTACAATTCATACACTTACCAAAATGTTTCGCTAAAAGGAGCAATCCAAAATGGCGATTTTGAAATCACAACTGCAAGTCAAGATCCAAATATCACATTTGACGGAATTGCTTCAGGAAGTTTCAAAACCGAATACCCAACCGGAAAATTGAAGTTAAATTTGGAAATGGTTGATTTGGAAAAACTCAATTTTATGGAGAAACCATTCCGATTCAAAGGAATTGTTGAAGCCAATATGGCTTCCACCGACATTGATTTTTTGAATGGTGAAGTGGTGTTGCACGAATTTATTTTAGCCAACGAAAAGGAGCAATTTGTATTAGATTCAGTTAAAATTTTAGCAGAATCAACCGTTGAAAATAATAGTATAAAACTTGAATCTCAATTTGTAGATGCGGCCATTTTAGGAAAATATAAATTATCAAAAATTGGCGAATCGCTTTCAAATTCTATTCAAAAATATTATAATTCATCCGGAAATCCATCTGTAAAAAATTCAGAAGAGCAACATTTTGCTTTTAATGTTGAGGTGAAAAATACACCAATGCTGCAAAAAATTGTTCCGGATTTAATCAGTTTAGAAACAATTTCAATCGATGGGAGATACAATACTGTGAACGATTCCATCATTATGAAAGGCAGAATTCCATTAGTGAAATATGGAAAAATTACAGTTTCAAATGCTATAATCGATTTGAATACAGAAGAAAATGCGTTGGTTTATAATTTAGAAGTTGATGATATTCAAAGCGAACAATTTCAAATTCCACACACGATTGTAAGCGGAAAAGTTGAAAATAATGTGGTGAATTATGCTTTACAATTGCTGGATGCGAAAGATGAAGAACGTTATTATTTAGCCGGAACTTTAGAAGCAAAAAATGGTATCAACGAAGTGAGTTTAGATTCAGAAAAGCTTATTCTAAATTACAATGAGTGGCAATTGGCAGCCGATAATCTCATTCGTTTTGGGCAACTAGGAATTAATGCATCCAATTTTGATTTGTCAAAAGGAGAAAATAAATTAACCATTCAATCGGAAACCAGCGATATGAGTTCTCCAATCGCCATCGATTTTGAGAATTTTGAGATTGAAACCTTAACCAGTTTCGCTCAACAAAGTCAGTTAGAAATGACCGGAAAAATCAATGGAAATGCCAATGTTAGAGATATAAGTTCCACACCAATTTTTACTTCCGATTTAACGATTGAAAACTTTACTTTCAAAAAAGATACTGTTGGCGATGTTAAATTAAAAATAAACAATGAAACCGCTTCGACTTTCAATGCAGAAGTTTCGATTACAAGCCAAGATAACAAAGTAGATTTGAATGGTTTTTATCGCACCAGCGACAGTAGTTTTGATATGAAATTAGCCATTGAACGATTGAATTTAAAGAGTATTCAAGGTTTCACAATGGGCAATTTGACAAATGGAACGGGTTTTTTTACAGGAAATTTTGATATTTCAGGAACAGTTGACAAACCAAATGTAGTTGGAACGTTAGATTTTAATGACATTGGATTTAAAGTTACATCGCTCAATTCCAGTTTTAAATCCATTAATGATCAAATTAAATTTACAGGAGAATCAATCGTTTTTGACAATTTTGGAATTAAAGATGAAAAAGACAATGATTTAAATATTAATGGCAGGATTTTGACTTCCACTTTTCAAGATTTTAGATTTGATTTAGCCGTTGTAGCCGATAATTTCAAAGCTATTAATTCTACTGCAAAAGACAGTGATTTGTATTATGGCGAATTGTATATCGATACGAAATTAGACATCAAAGGTGATTTGAATAGTCCGGTTATCAACGGAAGTTTAAAAGTAAATAAAGACACAAAATTTACTGTTGTTTTGCCACAGTCCGACCCTTCCATTGCTGATCGCGAGGGAATTGTTGAATTCATCGACCCTAATACAGTCAAATTATTTGATGATACGATTACGATGAAAGATTCACTCAACACAACTGATATTCGTGGAATTTTAGCCGCAGTTAACATCGAAATTGATAAAGAAGCCGAATTTTCCATCATCATTGATAAAGCAAATGGAGATTTCTTGAGATTGAAAGGAGAAGCTCAACTGAGTGGTGGAATTGATCCTTCAGGAAAAACAACCTTGACAGGAAGATATGAATTTACCGAAGGAAGTTATGAAATGAATTTCAATTTAATCAAGCGAAAATTTGAAATTAAACCCGGCAGTTATATTCTTTGGACAGGTGAGCCAACTTCCGCAAACATCAGTATTACGGCAGTTTACAAAACAGAAACTTCTCCATTAGATTTGGTAAGCGATCAATTAGGAGCTGTTACAGACGAGGTACGAACTCGTTATTTGCAACGCATTCCGTTTGAAACCGAGTTAATTATGACAGGAGAAATCATGAAACCCAACATTTCTTTTGATATTGTTCTACCAGATGGAAATAATAGTGTTTCTGCAGATATTATCAACATGACGCAAGCAAAATTAGCTCAATTGCGTCAACAACCCGATGAATTGAACAAACAGGTTTTTGCATTGTTATTATTAAATCGATTTGTGAGCGAAAACACATTTGCATCATCGGGCGGACCATCTGCTGAATCATTAGCCAGAGATAGTGCCAGTAAAATTTTATCGCAACAGCTTAACAATTTAGCTGGAGATTTAATCAAAGGAGTTGAGATGGAATTTGATTTAGATTCATCAGACGATTTTACCACCGGACAGCGTGAAACCAAGACAGATTTAAATGTTGCTCTGTCAAAAAAATTGTTAGACGATCGTTTAAAAATTACAGTTGGTAGTAGTTTTGGATTAGAAGGACCACAGCAAGAAAATCAAGATGCAACTAATATTGCGGGCGATATTTCAGCGGAATATCAATTGTCTAAAGATGGTCGTTATCGCGTAAAAGCATATCGTAAAAACTTATACCAAGTGGCTTTGTTAGGTGAAGTAGTTGAAACCGGTGTGGCATTCATCATCACGATTGACTATAATAAATTCAGAGAAATTTTCAGCAAGAAAAAAGAAGAGAATTCAAAAAAGTAATGTATGAAGAATTTGAATAAACTATATATTTTTTCCCTTATTGCATTTTTTGCTTCTTGCAGCAACACGCGTTTTTTGCCTGAAGGCGAATTGTTATACACCGGAGCAAAAGTAAAAGTAGAAGGTGACAGCCTATCCAAAAGTGAAAAAAAGGATTTAAAAGCTCAGTTAAATGAATTACCTCGTCCAAAACCGAATTCATCTATTTTAGGTTTAAAACCGAAATTATATTTTTACAATATTGCCGGCGAACCAAAAAAAGAAAAAGGATTTCGGCATTGGTTGAGAAATACGGTTGGCGAAGCACCGGTTTTATTTAGTCAGGTAGATCGTCAATATAACCAAGATGTTTTACAGAATTATGCTGAAAATAGTGGTTATTTCAATGCTGAAACAACATCCGATTCGACTAGAAGAAATAAAAAAGCGAGTGTTGTTTATACTATTAAACCCAAAAAGCAGTATGTTATTAGAAATGTAACTTTTCCGGATGATTCTACCCAGTTGGCAAAAGATATCAGAGATGCTACAAGAAGAAGCCGCTTACGTCCAAAGCGAGGCTACAGTTTAGAAGCTATCAAAGAAGAGCGAATTCGCATTGATTCCCGTTTGAAAGAAAAAGGGTATTATTTTTTTAATGCTGATTATTTATTAATTCAAGCCGACACAACTGTGGCTCCACATGAAGTGGATTTAAACGTAAAAATCAAAGAAAATATTCCGGATTTGGCTAAAAAACAATTTCGCATCAAAGATATTTTCGTTTATCCGAATTATACAATTCAAAATGACAGTATCCGAATTGCCTCGGATTCCGTTGTTAGACATAATGATTTTACGATTATTGATCCCGAAAATTTGTTTGAACCAAGAATTTTTGATCGAACATTATATTTCAAAAAAAATGATTTGTATAACAGAACAGATCACAATTTGTCATTAAATCGATTGGTGAATATGGGAACTTTTAAGTTTGTGAAAAATGAATTTAAAGTAGCCGATACTACCGGAAATTATCTGAATACATTTTATTATTTAACGCCAATGCCAAAGAAATCCATTCGAACGGAATTGTTGGCAAAAACCAATTCGGCCAATTATACCGGAACTGAGTTGAATGTAAATTGGAGTAACAGAAACACTTTTAAAGGAGCAGAATTGTTAACCATCTCCGCTTTTGGTGGGATGGAAGTACAAGTTTCCGGACAAAATAATGGCTTCAATGTCTATCGTGTTGGAACCGAAGCCAGTTTAATTTGGCCAAGAATAATTGCTCCGTTTAAATTTGAATCGGCTAGCGGATTCGTTCCGAAAACAAAAGCAACTATTGGTTATGAATTTCAAAAACGAAGTAAATTATATTCTCTTCAAACGTTCAAAGGTTCTTTTGGTTATTTATGGAAAGAAAATGAACGAAAAGAACATCATTTAAATGTGACTGAAATCACGTATACTAGTCCTCAAAACGTAACGCAATTGTATCAAGATCAGATTGATATTAATCCGACATTAGAACGAATAATTGATAGACAATTGATTTTTGGACCAACGTATGCATACACGTACACCAACACAATGCAACGAAGAAAAAAAAATACTTTTTACTACAGAGGAAGTGTTGATTTTTCAGGAAACATAACCGGATTAATAACCGGAGCAAACGTAAAAAATGATAAACAAGTTGAAATTTTTAACGTTCCATTCAGTCAGTTTATAAAAATTGAAAATGAATTTCGTCATTATTTTAGATTAGGAAAAGAATCCCAAATAGCCAGTCGATTAATTGTTGGTGCCGGATTTGCTTACGGAAATTCGGAAGAAATGCCATTTATAAAACAATTTTTTATCGGCGGAACCAATAGTATTCGTGCGTTCAGAGCTCGTTCTATCGGCCCCGGAACGTATGATAACTCTATGAATGCAGGTGTTTTTTTACCGGATGAATCTGGTGATGTTAAATTGGAGTTTAATACGGAATATCGTGCTCAAATTTATAATTTCATAAAAGGAGCTGTCTTTATCGATGTCGGAAATATTTGGTTGATGAATGACAATCCGGACAAACCGGGTTCTAAGTTTTCAAAAGATTTTTTAAATGAACTTGCTGTTGGAACCGGAGTTGGACTTCGTTTTGATTTTTCATTTTTAGTATTGCGAACAGACTTTGCATTTCCGATTAGAAAACCTTATTTACCGGACGGTCAGCGTTGGGTTTTAGATGATATAAATTTCGGAAGCGGAACGTGGCGAAAAGAAAATTTAGTATTCAATTTAGCCATTGGTTATCCGTTTTAATTTCAATTTTGGCTTAATTTTAGGACTTGTTCTGAACATATTTACGTATTTTTAAAAAAAATAAATTATGATACGATCACTTATTTTACTTATACTTTTTACATTTTCGAGTTGTAAAGCTCAAGAAAAAGCAAACGATATTGTTCTTCAACCGGAAGAAATTAACTATACATTTGAAACAGTTGCTTCCGATATAGATATTCCGTGGGGAATGACTTGGCTTCCGGATGGTTCAATGTTAGTGACTGAAAAATCAGGAGCAATTTATCACATTAAAGATAAAACTAAAACGGAGATTAAAAATGTTCCAAAAGTTGTAGCCAGAGGTCAAGGCGGATTGTTGGACATCGCAGTTCATCCGAATTATGATAAAAATGGTTGGATTTACATTACTTATTCTTCAGACGAAGGCGAAGAAAAAGGAGCAAATACCCAACTTATTCGTGTCAAGTTAGAAGGCCAAAGTCTTACGCAAATTCAAACACTTTATAAAGCAACACCAAACACAAACAAAGGGCATCATTTTGGTTCCCGAATTGCATTTGATAACGACGGTTTTGTCTATTTTACTGTTGGAGACAGAGGAAATCATCCTGAAAATCCACAAGATATAAAAAGAGATGGCGGAAAAGTCTATCGTTTGCATGAGGATGGAAAAATCCCAACTGACAATCCATTTGTAGGACAGCAAGGTGCTAAAGAAGCCGTTTATTCACACGGTCATCGAAATGCACAAGGAATGGCAAAACATCCTGTATCAGGAAAAATTTGGTTACATGAACACGGTCCAAAAGGCGGTGATGAAATCAATATTGTCAAAAAAGCTGCTAATTATGGTTGGCCGGTGATTACTTACGGAATCGATTATGATGGATCAACTATTTCAAATCTTACTCAAAAAGAAGGAATGGAGCAACCCATTTATTATTGGACACCTTCTATCGCTCCAAGCGGAATGGTATTTGTAGCCGGCGATCGTTATCCAACTTGGAAAGGTCATTTATTGGTAGGTTCACTTAGTTTTCAATATTTAGAACTTGTAAAATTAGACGGTGAAAAAGTGGTTGGCCGTCAAAAAGTAGCTACCGATATTGGTCGTTTACGTGATGTAAAACAAGGTCCTGACGGCTATATTTATATGGCTGTGGAAGGAAAAGGAATCATCAAAATTGTACCAAAAGCATGATAAAAGGAATTTATTTGATGCTATTTTTCTCATTGGGAAGTTTGATTTTTAGCGACGAAAATCCAACTTATCATTCTATCAATCCATCGAATGATGAGTTGGTAAAAAGCATCAATAGAGGAAAAGAAATTTACACCGATTTTTGCGTTCAATGTCATTTGGCAAGCGGAAAAGGCACGGAAACTTTCCCACCTTTAGCCGGTTCAGATTGGTTGGTTAATAAGCGAAAAGAAAGCATTCACGCAGTAAAATATGGTCAATCCGGCCCGATAAAAGTGAATGGAAAAAGTTATAATGGTAGAATGTCTCCGATGGGTCTGTCCGAAGAAGAAGTCGCCGATGTGATGAATTATATTATGAATTCTTGGGGAAATAAGCAATCAAAAATGGTGACGGTTTCAGAAGTAAAAGCCGTGAAAAAGTGAGTTAGTTAAATTGATAATTCAAACTCATCCCGCCATAATAATTTCGAGGATTTCCTGGGTAAAAATACCTTGGAGCCACATTCCCAAAACCAACAGCATTAGGCAAAATACTCGCCGCATATTTTTCATTTAAACTATTTTGAATACCAAATTGAAGGTTAGCTTTTAAATCCTTCCAAATCGAAAAAGTATAATTTGTATTGATGTCTAACAATTGATAAGGTTGCGAAGAAAGCGAATTAGCATCATTTAAAAACATTTTTCCTACCGTTCGATACGATGTTGAAAATGTGAATGATTTTGTCGTAAAGTCCAAACCAAAATTCCATTGAAATTCCGGCACACTTGGCAATTGATTCCCGGAAAAATCGTTGTCATTATCAATAAAATCTACAAATTCAAAATGATTTAAACTTCCTGAAACATAGGAATTCAATTGAATTTTTTCGGTTGAAAGTAGTTTGCCATTAATCAAAAATTCAATTCCTTGATGAAGACTTTCTCCGGCATTAATCCCAACATATTGATCTTCGGCAACTCGTCTGGCAACCAATAGGTTTTTAATGGTTGTTGCATAAAGATTCACTTCCGTATAAATTTTATTTTTCAAAAAGTTTCCTTTAAATCCAATTTCATAATTGATACCGATTTCCGGTAAAATGTCTGGATTCAATTGACCTTCAGGAGTTAATGTTTCGGCAACAGTTGGATGGGAAAATCCTTTATTAACCGAAAAATAGAGATTTTTTCCTTTCGAGAATTCATATGACAAACCAATTCTCGGCGACAAAATGGCATCAAAAGAATAATTTTCTTTCGTAGTTGAATCTGTTTCAAATTCGTCTTTTTGAGTATAATTCGTCTGATTAAAAGCAAGTCCTGATTCTAAATTTAACTTGCTTGATAATTGCATTTCAATTTGCCAAAAAAGATTGATATAATTTCTGTTCTGACTTCCATCACTAAATTTATCTCCTTGAATGCTTCCTTGATTTGGTTGAGTTTGGTATAAATTTTCATACAATGAAAAAGTATACTTTTCTCGTAATAACTCTGTTCCAACACTCATTTTTGTGGGTATAGAGAAAAGTTTATCTGTATAATTTAATTTACTTCTAACACCAAAATTCACGATGTTATCTTCTAAAATATCAAAAGGTCGCGGTTCATAGGCTTCTTTAAAGTTAGAAAATACAGTTGAATTCCAATTCCATTTTTCTGAAAATGTAAAGTCATAACCAATTCCAAGAAGCAATTTATCATATGATTCATAACCTCGAGCCGCAGCCCAATTGGCGGCCGCAATTTCGGGAGAATTATCAAAATCAGTTTGGTTTATCGAACTCGGAATAAAAACTTTCAGACGAGTTGCAATTCCAATAAAATTTAATTTTCCTTTTTCAGAAAGTTGATGTTTTCCAAATAAATTAATCGATTGTCGGTCATAACTGCTGTTTGCTCTAAAGCCTTCGCTTTGCAAATTGCTGTAATTGGCATATAAATTTGTTTTGGAATTTGACATTTGACTGGAAAATGAGTTTTTTATCAAACCAAAACTACCAACCGTTGTAGACGATTTAATAAATGAATTTTCTTCCGAAGATTGATTTCCAAATAAATTAATCACTCCACCCAAACCCGCACCAAAACTACTGGAGTTAGGTCCTTTGATGATTTCAATTTTATTCAAAACACTCAAATCAATGTCTTCCAAAGTCGTTTCACCTTCTCCTGTTGAGAGTGGAATTTCTTCAAAATAAGCTTTCACTCTGTTGGTGCTAAATTGCGAACGAGCACCAATACCACGAATCGTAATTCTATTCGTGTTTAATGTTCCTTGTTGCATATAAACGCCGGCCGTTTTGTTGAGAAGAGGAGTCAAAATCACACCATCTGTTTGATTGATTTCCTTGGCAGAAATTCGTGCAACCGACGAAGCCGTTTTTTGCATCGTATTTTTTATCGGCGAACCAATCAAAATCACTTCAGAAAGAGCAGTCGTGTCTTTAATCGTTTGTGTTTTCCCTTCTAAAATCATCAGAAAAAGAAATCCGAAAAGTAATAATGAAGTTGTTGATTTTCGCAAGGATTAAGTTTTATGGTTAAAATTAGGGTTTTCTTTCCACTAAGCCAAAGATGTTGCTGTCCTTAACTTTTTCTTTTCATTTTATCTGTCTAAAAGATGTACTTTTGCCGTCGAAATTAAGAATTATGAATCTTCAAACATATACCAAAGAATTCAACTACAATATGCGATTGGCTTATCCCATCATCATTGGAATGTTGGGGCACACGGTCGTGGGTATTGTGGATAATGCGATGGTTGGTCAACTCGGACCAAAAGAACTGGCAGCTGTTTCGTTGGGAAATAGTTTTATTTTTATTGCGATGTCGTTGGGAATTGGTTTTTCTACCGCTATCACGCCAATTGTAGCCGAAGCAGATGGAGAAAGTTCGATTGAAAAGGGGAGAAGTGCTTTTCATAACGGTTTGTTTTTGTGCACATTATTGGGTGTGATTTTGTTTCTTCTCATCTTTTTTGCCAAACCGGTAATTAGTTTTATGGGACAGCCGGAGGAGGTGGTGAATTTAGCCAAACCGTATTTGGATATTGTGGCTTTTTCGCTCATTCCGTTGATTATGTTTCAGGCTTACAAGCAGTTTGCTGACGGAAAAAGTGAAACAAAATATTCGATGTGGGCAACCATTATTGGTAATATTGTGAACGTAATTATCAATTATTTTCTAATTTTTGGGATATGGATTTTCCCCGAAATGGGAATAGTAGGAGCAGCCATAGGAACGATAACTTCTAGAATTGTGATGCTTGCTTTTATGCATTATATGATGGTGAAAAAGCCAAAATTTCATCCTTATTTTGAAAAATTCAGTTGGGATGAAATTTCGAAATCGATGATTAAAAAAATTGTCAATTTAGGAACTCCTTCGGCGATGCAGATGTTTTTTGAAGTGGCGTTGTTCACCGGAGCCATTTGGCTTAGTGGAATGATTGGCACAACGAGTCAGGCCGCCAATCAAATTGCGTTGAGTTTAGCCTCATTAACGTTTATGTTTGCGATGGGATTGAGTGTCACGGCGATGATTCGAGTGGGAAATCAAAAAGGGTTACAAGATTATACGAAGCTAAGAGTGGTGGCCATTTCCATTTTTTTATTGGCTACGATTTTAGAAATTTTATTTGCATTAATTTTCGTCGTTTTTCATAAAGTTTTACCATTGCCATTTCTTGATTTGGAACAAGCTGTTTATTTGAAAGATAATTTAGAAGTTGTTGCGATAGCTTCCAATTTATTGTTGGTGGCGGCTTTATTTCAAATTTCAGATGGATTGCAAGTGGTTGTTTTAGGAGCTTTACGTGGATTACAAGATGTGAAAATCCCAATGTATATTACGTTTGTGGCGTATTGGATCATTGGTTTTCCCATTTCAATTTATTTGGGATTGTATACAGAACTCAAAGCAATTGGTATCTGGATTGGTTTGCTGGCCGGATTGACCGTAGCTGCATTGTTCTTGTTTTATCGATTTAACTTACTAACAAAAAAATTAATTAATCAACAAAATATATAATGGAAATTAAACCTAAATTCGGATATGATAAACTTCTTTTTGGAATGAAACAAAAAGATGTAGAAGCCATTTACGGCAAAGCAAATCATTCTTTTATTGATGAAGAGGATAATATGGTTTTGATGTATAATGCTTTGAAAGCTCGCTTAACTTTTTATGCAGAAGAAGATTTTAAGTTAGGCTACATTATCATTTCACACCCAAATGCGATTTTATTCAATGAAAAAATCATCAGTAAAAATGCAAATGAATCCAAAGAATATTTATCCAAAAAAGGATTAAAATCGTTTGAAGTTGAATCATTTGATTCTTTCTCAAATTTATTCAATGAAGATTATTGGACGATTCTACAAACTGAATTTGATGAAGTTATTAAAGTAGAAATTGGTGCAATTATCAAAAATCAAGATGAATTTGACTGGAAGTTTTAAGCATAAAAAAACTCCAAAGTAATTTGGAGTTTTTGCTATATCAAAAAGTTATTATAAACTAGTTTATAATAACTTTTTTTGTAACCGATTGATTGTTAGAAGATATTTTTAAGAAATAAAATCCCGATGAAATATTTTCAATTGTATAGGTGTTATTTTGATGGTTAGGTTTTTGAACTTGTTGCATTAACTGACCATTTATCGAAATCAATTGAATTTCGTCAACAATTACATCAGATTCAATATGGATTCGATTTGTGTTTGACGGATTTGGATATACTGAAACTGTTGCCACAACTTCCGGACTTGTAACAGAAAGTACTTGACCCCAAACCATTTGAACATATTCCGGATGATCGATATACGGATTTCTGTTTCCTTGATAAATATAGGCTTTATTATTTCTGTTGATTTCAAAATCACTCACAGGATCAAGTATATGCCAAGCGTATAATGTTTCTAAGAAAGGTAATTTGAACACTTGATTTTCTGTTCCGTTAAACATTGGAAATGAATAGCCATCTACTTGATTTTCATAACGAGTTGCAAAATAGAAAAGAATTCTGGCAATATCTCCTTTAAATTCATCAATTGGCTCAAAGGCTTTACCTGAATAACCGGCTACAGAAATATCTCCCACTTTGGAACCGTTTGTAGAGGTCCAATTTGGATTTGAAACGTTTGCAAAAGGAAAATTACTTCTTCTATTGTTCACGTAACCGTCAGTAGGTGTTAATTGATGAATATCGCCAACCATTGGCATTTGCGAGTTGTATGTGCTTTGTGGAACCATGTGTTCACCATTATAGCAATCTGATTCGCCTTGATAATTTCCACATTTATCATTGGCATAATAGCTGTAATTATATGAATCAGGACCATTTGGTTTCTCTGAATACATATCTAAAATTGAACCATCATTTTCATAATAAAGATCTACATCAGTAGCTTTAAATGCTTTTACATCGGTAAAAAGATTGTTGTATGATTTTCCAACATGACCATTAGTGATGATGATTTTTAATTTGGTTTTTAAAGTATATCCGGTAAAACCAATAGCACTGTTATAGTATCCTGTTGGAATTGATTCTGTTGCATTTTGAGAAAAAAGTAGTGACGAAAACAAATACACTACAAGTAAAATTTTTTTCATTTTAATTAAAATAAAAGTTTATGAAATTGGTTTAATTAACGACTACTTTTTTTGTAACCGATTGATTATCTGAAGTTATTTTTAAAAAATAAAATCCAGAAGGTAAATTTTCAATTGTATAGGTATTATTTTGTTTAACTGGTTTTTGAATACTTTGAACTAGTTGACCGTTGATACTTATCAAATGAATTTCTTCTACTTCTAAATCAGAATCAATATTAATTCTTCGATCATTAGTTGGGTTTGGATAAATACTAAACTCATATGCAGTTGCCGTTTGCGTTGATAAAGTTCCCCATGTATCTTGAGCGGCAACGCCACCCCAAATTTTAGTTGCCAAATAAGGATTGTCAATAAAAGGGTTTCTGTTACCTTGTCCGTATTGGTTGTTAGAATTTGCTAAATAATTGTTTCGGGTAATTTCAAATTGCGAAACAGGATCTTCGGCATTCCAATTCAAAAATAAATCGATCATTGCATCCGGTGTGCCGGCAGAGCTTCCAATCCCAATATTTGTTGGTAAACATTGTGTTCCGTAGCGAACGTACATATACATTATAATGCGTGCAACATCTCCTTTCCATTCGTCACCAGGATACCAATTTGCACCAACTGTTCCAGAGTTTCCTGAACTAGCTGCAAATTTTCTGTTACCACGAGAACCATTTCGTTGCACATCACTAGCTCGTAACATGTGTGCATCTGCTCCTGGGCCCGATTGACCCAAATCTGGTGTTCCTATAGATTGTGCATAAACATGCTCACGATTCCATTGCCCATTATTTCCTCCGTTGTTGTTTCTGTTTCTGCTTCTGTCGTTTGTAACATCACTATCGGTACCATTTTCCCAACCATAAATCAGCAAAACATTATTAGAATTGTTTGGATCTCTGTCAACAATTTTTAGTGCTTCCCAAACGTCCGGCGTATAGGATAATTCATTAACGTGGGTGTTTGTTATCAATTGAGTCAATTGATTTTTAAGAGCAGTACCATTCAAATTAAAATTGATACTGTTGTAATAAGCTTGTTGCGAAAAAGCAGAGGCAACAACAAATAATAATAAAAAGGAGTAAATTTTTTTCATACTAATTATAGTTTTCGTTCTAATAAGGCCATATAAAACCCATCAAAACCTGATTCTGAGGCTAGAATTTTTTTATCTTGTACAAAGGTAAAGTTTTTTCCGTTTTCTGTGGTTAAAAAACGTTTTACTTGTTCCTGATTTTCAGATGGTAAGATAGAACAAGTAGCATAAACTAACTTTCCTCCTGGCTTTACAATTCTGGAATAATTTTCTAAAACTTCTGCTTGCACTTTGCGAATGTTGTCAATAAATTCGGGTTGTAATTTCCACTTGCTGTCAGGATTTCGTTTTAAAACCCCTAAACCACTACACGGTGCATCGATTAAAACGCGGTCTGCTTTGTCGTATAATTTTTTGATCACTTTCGTTGAATCAATAATTCGATATTCGATGTTGAAAGCTCCATTTCGTTTGGCACGAAGTTTCAATTGCTTTAATTTACTTTCGTATAAATCCATCGCAATCAACAAACCTTTGTTTTCCATTAACGAAGCCATGTGTAATGTTTTTCCACCTGCACCCGCACATGTATCTACCACTTTCATTCCTGGTTTAACATCCAAAAAGGCTGCGACTAATTGTGAATTGGCATCTTGCACTTCAAAAAAACCATCTTTAAACGCATCTGTCAAAAAAACATTTGCTCTTTCTTTTAAAACTAAAGCATCGGGTTGATCTTTTAAAAATTCTGTTTCGATGTTTAAATCCATCAAAATAGCATGTAATTTTTGTCTGGTAGTTTTTAATGTATTTACCCTCAAAATCACTTGAGCTTGTTGGTTTTGAGCAGCAATTTCTTTAGACCAAAGTTCTTCGCCTAATTCTTTTACGCCTAATTCATCCATCCAATCGGGAATAGATTCACGGTATTTTCTAGTTTTAGATAATTCATCAAAACGACCTTTAATTTTGCGTTGTGGTGTTCCTTCCAATTGTCTCCAATCAGGAATGGTATAACCACGAAGAACAGCCCAAGCAGCAAACATTCGCCATAAATCATCACGATCGTATGGTTCTTTTACTTCGGCAATTTCGGCGTATAAACGCTTCCATCTCACAATTTCGTAGATGGTTTCTGCAACAAACTTTCTGTCGGAACTTCCCCAACGTTTGTCCTTTTTTAAAGCTCTTGCCACCACTTTGTCGGCATATTCACCTTCGTTAAAAATGGCATTCAACGAATCGATGGTGGTATAAACTAAATTTCTATGTAATCTCATTTCAATAAAATAGCCTGCAAAGGTAGTATTAATTATCAGTTCATTGGAAATTAATCGTTAAAAAATTCAAAACCCAACAGAAAAAAATCCGTTGGGTTTTGAGAAAAACAAGCGTACTTATGGTTAGAGTTATGCTAACACATTTTCTAAAGAAGGACCGGCATAAACCAGTTTTTTACCTTCCTCTGTGTTAGTATATTGTTCAAAGTTTTTAATGTATCGAGCCGCTAAATCTTTGGCTTTTGCTTCCCATTCTTCTTCCGTTTTATATGTGTCTCTTGGGTCTAAAATGCCTTTGTCAACATTAGGCAATTCAACTGGAACAGTTAAATTTAAGAACGGAATGTGTTTGGTTTCCATTTTATCAATTTCACCACTTATAATGGCATCAATGATGGCACGGGTATTTTTCAATGAAATTCGTTTTCCGGTTCCGTTCCAGCCTGTGTTAACCAAATAAGCTTTGGCTCCGTGTTCTTTCATTTTTCCAATTAATGTTTTAGAATACATTGTTGGATGTAAGGTTAAAAACGCTTCACCAAATGCAGGAGAAAATGAGGGTTGTGGTTCGGTAATTCCTCTCTCTGTTCCGGCTAATTTTGATGTATAGCCGCATAAGAAATGGTATTGAGCTTGGTCTTCATCTAAGATAGAAACCGGAGGTAACACTCCAAATGCATCGGCAGACAAGTAAATAATTTTCTTAGCATGACCGGCTTTGGAAGGAAGAACTATTTTGTTGATGTGATAAATTGGATAAGAAACTCTTGAATTTTCGGTGATGGAATGATCGTAATAATCTACTTCACCATATTCATTTACCACCACATTTTCTAACAATGCATCTCGTTTGATTGCTCTCCAAATGTCAGGTTCGTTGTCTTCTGATAAATCAATTACTTTGGCATAACATCCTCCTTCATAATTAAAAACGCCATTATTATCCCAGCCGTGTTCATCATCACCAATTAAATAACGTTTAGGATCGGCAGACAAAGTGGTTTTTCCTGTTCCTGATAAACCAAAGAAAACAGCAACATCACCTTCTTCACCAACATTAGCAGAACAATGCATAGAAGCCATTCCTTTTAATGGAAGATAATAGTTCATCATGGCAAACATTCCTTTTTTCATTTCGCCGCCATACCAAGTTCCGCCAATAATTTGAATTTTTTCTGTTAAGTTGAACACCACGAAATTTTCAGAATTTAAACCGTGTTCCTTCCAATTAGGATTGGTTGTTTTTGAACCATTCATCACAATAAAATCTGGTTCTCCAAAGTTTTCCAATTCATAAATAGAAGGTCTAATAAACATATTAGTTACAAAGTGAGCTTGCCACGCTACTTCCATTACAAAACGAACTTTTAATCTAGTGTCGGGATTTGTTCCGCAAAAAGCATCAACCACATATAATTTTTTGGAAGTAGAAAGTTGTTTTAAAACTTGTAATTTTAAATTTTTCCAAATTTCATTAGTTGTTGGAAAGTTCACTTTATCATCCCAATAAATGGTATCTTTTGTGATTTCATCTTTCACAATATATCTGTCTTTAGGAGAACGTCCGGTAAAAACGCCGGTTTTCACAGCTACTGCTCCTGTATCGGTTAAAGCACCTTTTTCATATCCTTTCCGCATGTGAGATGTCTCGGCTTGAAACAATTCTTCATAAGATGGATTATAAACTACTTCATGATAACCCGTGATGCCTAAATCGTGTAGTTCCTGAATGACTTTAATGTTTTTCATAATTATTGAAATTTAAGATTGTAATTTTCTTTATTCTATGTATCAAATTTCCGATTTATCACAGTAAATAAACCTGATAAATATCACGTTTTCAATAAATCTACGAAAACGTTTTCTTTGTTAATTATTGATTTTCAAAGCATTGACATGTTGTTGGTTGATCTATAATAAATTAGCTAAAGTTTAATAAGTTAATGCATTAAAGTCCTCTAAAACTTTCGTAATTTTGCAATCGTTTAACTGATTTTCAACTACTAAATAAAAATATATGAGTCAATTTGATGTGGCCATTATCGGCTCAGGACCAGGCGGATATGTTGCAGCCATCCGTTGTGCACAATTAGGATTTAAAACGGCTATTATCGAAAAATATTCGGTTTTAGGTGGAACATGTTTAAATGTTGGATGTATTCCTTCTAAAGCATTACTTGCTTCTTCTCATCATTACCACGATGCAGTAGCTCATTTTGAAGAGCACGGTATTGAGGTTGGAAAAGTGAAATTAAATCTTGAAAAAATGATTGGTAGAAAACAAGCTGTTGTAGATCAAACTACGGGCGGAATCAAGTTTTTGATGGATAAAAATAAAATTACCGTTTTTGAAGGAATTGGTTCATTTGAAGATGCTACCCACGTGAAAGTGACCAAAAATGATGGTTCTTCTGAAACGATTGAGGCAAAATATTCGATTATTGCAACCGGTTCAAAACCATCAAATTTGCCATTCATTACGTTAGATAAAGAACGTGTAATCACTTCTACAGAAGCATTGAAACTAAAAGAAGTTCCTAAACATTTAGTCATTATTGGTGGTGGTGTAATCGGAATTGAATTAGGTCAAGTTTACCTACGTTTAGGTGCACAAGTTTCTGTGGTGGAATTTATGGATAGAATTATTCCCGGAATGGATGCATCGTTATCAAAAGAATTGACCAAAGTGTTGAAAAAACAAGGAATGAAATTCTACACTTCTCACAAAGTAAAATCGGTTAACCGAAAAGGGAAAGCCGTAACAGTGGAAGCGGAAACTCCAAAAGGAGAAATTCTATCTTTAGAAGGCGATTATTGTTTAGTTTCTGTGGGAAGAAGACCTTATACAGATGGTTTGAATGCCGACAAAGCAGGAGTAAAAGTTACCGATAGAGGTCAGATTGAAGTAAACGATCATTTACAAACTTCAGCCTCAAACATTTATGCCATTGGCGATGTTGTTCGTGGAGCGATGTTAGCTCACAAAGCAGAAGAAGAAGGTGTGATGGTTGCCGAAATTTTAGCCGGACAAAAACCGCACATCGATTATAATCTAATTCCGGGTGTTGTTTATACTTGGCCTGAAGTTGCCGCTGTTGGAAAAACAGAAGAACAACTAAAAGAAGAAGGCGTTGCATTTAAATCAGGAAGTTTCCCATTCAAAGCATTAGGAAGAGCAAGAGCCGGTGGTGACACAGACGGATTTGTGAAAATCTTAGCCGATGCCAAAACCGATGAAGTGTTAGGTGTTCACATGATTGGCCCACGTTGTGCCGACTTAATTGCAGAAGCCGTAACCGCAATGGAATTTAGAGCCAGTGCCGAAGATATTTCGAGAATGAGTCATGCTCATCCAACGTTTGCAGAAGCGGTTAAAGAAGCAGCTTTGGCGGCTACGGATAATCGTGCTTTGCATGTGTAATTTCTAAATATATAATATAAAAAAGCTCCGAAATTTCGGAGCTTTTCTTTTTCATAGCGAATCTGTTATTAGTTTGGTAGTAAAACTCTGTTTAATACATGAATTACACCGTTTGCTGCTTGAACATCAACAGCCACAATTCCAGATGCTCTTCCTACACCATCAGTCACATTTGCAATATTTCCACCTGTGCCTGGTAAAGTGATATTAATCGTTGGTGATGCACCGAATAAAGTTGGAACATTAGTAGTACCATTAGGCGTAAGTCCACTAGACAATACATTTCCAAATGCTCCAGTAGCAACATGGTATTTTAAAACAGCATCTAACGTAGGTTCTGGAATGTCTGCCAATCCAATTCCTCCTAATTCGGTTAATAGAGCTGTAAAAGCATCATTAGTTGGAGCAAATACTGTGAATGGTCCAGCCGCACTTAAAGCAGCCGGAAAATTTGTAGTATTTCCTTCTCTAGTTAATGCTGCTTCTAATAAATCAAATGTTGGATCAGCCTGAGCAAAAGTTACTACAGTTGGCAATCCAATTACAGCATCTACCACATGAACCACACCATTTGAAGCAATGATGTTTGGAGTTACTACAGATGAAACACCATTTAAACGTACACCTGATGTAGTGTTAACATACAAGTTAAGGTTTCTGTCTGCACCACCGTTATAGGTAGCTAGTGTTTTTACTCCGTAACCAGTTGATAACTGAGAGGACTGAACACCACCAGCAACTACATGATTTAACAAAAGTTGAGTCAAGTCTGCATCAGATACTTGATCTAAACTAGTTAACCCGTTCGCGGTTAAATAATTTTGAAAAGCTGTATTAGTTGGAGCAAATACAGTAAGTTGTGTTGTTCCATCTACTGCAGCAACTAAATCTACACGGTCTAGTGCTTGCACTAAAATACTTAAATTTGGTGTGCGAGAAGCGATAGCTGCAATGGTATTGCTTTGCGGAGCACCAGCATCATCATCATCGCTACAAGAAAAAGTAGTTATTGCTAAAAAAGCAAAAAGTACCGATTTAAAAAAATTTCCATTTTTCATAGTTATTGAGTTTTTTATTGTTCAATACAAATATAGAAATTATTTTTCAATATTGTTTAATCTTTTTTGATTTATGATAAACAAAAATGAAATTTTATATTTTTTAAGAAGCTAATTTTTTTATAAAATGCCTTATTTTATTGCCTAATTTTGTTATGTTTAAGAATTTAAGGATTGTTTAAAATTGTTTAATTTTAACAAAAATTTAATAAACAAAATGTAAAAAATCTTAATTAAGTATTACTTTAATTGTATTTATTTCAGATTTCAAGATGTAAATACCACTTTTCAAATTGTCAGGTAAACTATTCATTCCGTTTTCAAGTTGTAGAGCAGTAACTTTTTGTCCGGTTACAGCAAAAAGTTCAAACGTTGTGTTATCTTCAAAACCTTCTAACCAAAGTTTTCCGCTTAACGTTTGAATAATAGTTGGTTTTATGGTTGATATAGTTTCAACAGATAAATTTTCATCCATAAACAACCATTGATAAGCAGCTCCAAATTCTCCTCGCCAATAACTTTCTGTGTGAGTTCCATACGAATCAAATTTTGTCAACGTATTATCAGAAGACATTCCGTTATTCTGCATAGCATTTTTGATAGTGTTTGTATTTGTTACCATGGTAGATGATTCATTTTGCCCTGCAACAAAATAACTTCTATGGTTAGATAAATCAATCGGTGAATTTAAATAGGAATTCAAATCATCCAAGGCAAACCAATAGGCTGGACTAAATGAACCTAATTTCCGAAACAGATTTGGATATTCACAAACACCATACGTTGCAATTAAACCTCCCAATGAACTTCCAATTAAAGCATTGAACTGAGGTTCTGTTCGAGTTCTGAAATTTTCATCGATATAAGGTTTCAACGTTTCCGCAATAAACTCCATATATTCATCCCCTTGACCACCACCGTATTGAGCATTAACCCAAGGCGAATATTCATTTTGACGTTCGCCTAAACCATTGTCAATACCAACCACAATTGCTCCGTAATCGCCTTGATTAAAAAGTGTATTTAAGGTTTCATCCACTTCCCATTCTCCTGCAAAAGAAGTTAGGTTATCAAATAAATTTTGTCCGTCTTTCATATACAAAACCGGATAATTCTTTGTAGAAGTCTGATAATCCGGTGGTAAATACAACCAAATTCTTCTATTTCTGTCCAATTGCGGCATATAAAAATTAGAACTCAAAATCTGAACATTTGCAGCGGCTGTGCTGTTATTTACTCCTCCAAGATCTTCCCAGGACTGAATGGTTAAGGTTAAAGTTTGTGGAGAACCTGTAAAACTGAAAGTTCGATTAGGTAAAAATCCACCGGAAGCATTTCCTTCTACAGTTGCCCAACTTCCACGAGTAAATTTATATTCAACTGTTCCTGTTCCTTCTGGAATAACAAGTTGATAAGCTCCAAATCCGTCCGGTTGCATGATTGAATTATTGTCAACCGGATTCCAACCATTCACACTTCCTGCCAAATAGATTGTTGCTTCAGAAGGTGTGTTTCCGGGAATTGAAGTAATTCTCAATGTTACTTGACCATAAAATGTAAAGGAAAAAATCGAAATAAATAGGAGTAGAAATTTTTTCATAGTTTTGAATGTTAAATGGTATAACTTCAAATTTATGAATTTTCAAACAAATTCTGCTCATCATATACTATTTTTGCTTTTGTTTAGTTTTATAAATAAAAAATAATAAATCCATGAATATCCAATTTTTTAAAAAAATAGTTCTCATTATCTTTTTCATTAGCTCTGCAATTTTTGCACAAGACAAAATCAATCAAGTTGATGAAAAAGGAAACAAACACGGACTTTGGAAAGGTGTTTATGAAGATACTAAATATCCTAAATATGAAGGAGAATTTAAAAATGGAAAGGAAGTAGGTGTTTTTACCTTTTATGATAACACTAAAGTGAAAAAAATTGTAGCTACAAGAGATTTTTCTGCTAAAGATGGTTCATGTTATACTATAGTTTTCAATGGAAAACATAAAGTTAGCGAAGGAAAATTAGTCAATAAGATTCATGAAGGCGAATGGAAATTTTATCATCTACGATCCGATACCATAATGAATTTAGAGAATTATAAGAATGGTAAATTACATGGTGTGAAAAAGGTATTTTATAACACAGGACTGATTGCCGAAGAGGTAAATTATGTTGAAGGAATCAAAAATGGACCTTATAAAAAAGTGGCCGAAAATGGTGTCGTTTTAGAAGAAACAAATTTTAAAAACGGCGAATACCACGGATCAGCAATTTTTAGAGAAGCAGCTGGTGGAAAATATACGGTTGGAGAATATAAAAACGGTCAATCAGTTGGAATTTGGAAATTTTATGATAAGGACAAACTGGTAAAAGAAGAAAACCGTAGCGAAAAGAAAAAAGCCAAACCCAAAACAGCGAAAGGCGAAGCCAAAAGAAAAGTTAAAGCACAGAAACAGTAATTTCAGAAATCCCTACCTTTGCAAAAATTTTTGAAATGAAAAGAGTAGTAGTCGGACTTTCCGGCGGGGTAGATTCCAGTGTTGCGGCGTATTTGTTGAAAGAACAAGGTTACGAAGTCATCGGTTTGTTTATGAAAAACTGGCACGATGATTCGGTAACAATTTCAAACGAATGTCCGTGGTTGGAAGATTCCAATGATGCTCTTTTAGTAGCCGAAAAACTCGGAATTCCGTTTCAAACAGTCGATTTAAGCGAAGAATACAAAGATCGTATCGTTGATTATATGTTCAAAGAATACGAAAACGGAAGAACTCCAAATCCGGATGTTTTATGCAATCGCGAAATTAAGTTTGATGTTTTTATGAAAATCGCTCTTTCTTTAGGAGCAGATTTTGTGGCAACCGGACATTATTGCCGTAAAGGAATTCTTGAAAAAGACGGAAAAGAAATCTATCAATTGCTTGCCGGAAAAGATGACAATAAAGATCAATCGTATTTTCTATGTCAATTATCGCAAGAGCAATTAGCAAAATCATTGTTTCCGATTGGTGAATTGACCAAACCGGAAGTACGTGAAATTGCTTCAAAATTGGATTTAATTACCGCAGAAAAGAAAGATTCGCAAGGATTATGTTTCATTGGGAAAGTGCGATTGCCTGAATTTTTACAACAAAAATTACAACCCAAAGAAGGCATTATTATCGAAATTGATAAAAATGATCCGATTTATACTTTACAAAAACCAACTTTTGAATCAATAGAAGATCAACTGAATTTTGATGCTCAACCTTTCCACTATTTGCCAAGTATGGGAAAAGTGGTAGGCAAACATCAAGGTGCTCATTATTTCACAATCGGTCAACGAAAAGGGTTGAATGTTGGTGGAACTAAAGAAGGTTTATTTATCATTGCCACTGATATTGAAACCAATACAATTTACACAGGACAAGGTCATACTCATCCCGGATTATTCAGAAAAGCATTAAGAGTTCAACCGAATGAAATTCATTGGGTTCGAGAAGATTTACGTTTGAAGAATGGCGAAACAATGGAAGTAATGGCACGCATTCGCTATCGTCAAGCATTGCAAAAAGCTACGTTACATCAATTTGAAAGTGGATTATTTGTTGTTTTCGATGAACCACAATCTGCCATTACAGAAGGACAATTTGTGGCTTGGAATATGGGTGATGAATTAGTAGGTTCGGGTGTAATTTCGTAAATTCGCTTTTCTTAATTATTTGAATTTATGAACAGAATTACATCTCTTTTCAGCATACAATACCCAATTATTCAAGGTGGAATGATTTGGAATAGCGGTTACAAATTAGCCAGTGCCGTAAGCAATGCAGGTGGTTTAGGATTAATTGGAGCCGGTTCGATGTATCCGGATGTTTTGCGAGAACATATCCAAAAATGTAAAAAAGCAACTGACAAACCGTTTGGTGTAAATGTTCCGATGTTGTATCCGAATATTGAAGAAATCATTCAAATTATTATTGAAGAAGAGGTAAAAATCGTCTTTACATCTGCAGGAAATCCAAAAACGTGGACTTCTTTTTTAAAGGAAAAAGGAATTACAGTTGTTCACGTAGTGAGTAGTTCAAAATTTGCATTGAAAGCTCAAGAAGCCGGAGTAGACGCTGTGGTTGCCGAAGGTTTTGAAGCGGGAGGACATAACGGAAGGGAAGAAACCACTACCTTAACATTAATTCCAATGGTGAAAGAAAATATTTCCATTCCATTAATCGCTGCGGGTGGAATTGCAACCGGAAGAGGAATGTTGGCTGCTATGATTTTAGGTGCTGATGGCGTTCAAATGGGAAGTCGTTTTGCAGCTTCCACAGAAAGTTCTGCTCACGCTGATTTTAAACAAACAATTATTGATACGAAAGAAGGCGATACGTTGGTTACATTGAAAGAATTAGCTCCCGTTCGATTGATTAAAAACAAGTTCTACAATGATATTCAGGAATTGTATGCCAAATGTCCAACTCCCGAAGAATTAAAAGAATTGTTAGGCCGTGCCCGTGCCAAACGCGGTATGTTCGAAGGCGATTTAGTGGAAGGTGAATTAGAAATCGGTCAAATTGCCGGATTAATTCACGATATCAAACCAGTGAAAGAAATTATTGATTCGGTTATGGAAGAATTTGAAATGGCTAAGAAGGAAGCTGTTTTGCTTTAAGTAATTAAATTGACTAGTCCTAAATAATCGAAACAGATTATTAGACAAAAATAAGCTCGTGAAAATAGTAAATTAGAAAAATATTTATAATCCATATGAGAGCAATTTACTTAATTTGTAGCTTTGTTTTTTTTGTCGGTTGTAAACCTATTTTAAATGATAATCAAAAAGAATTGTGTTTTTCTGAAAAAAAAGAAAATCCACATGCATTTGCCAATACAATTTTCAAAGAGAGTGAATATAATTATTTGAAACCCTTAAATTGTTTGTTGTTAAATGAAGATTACTACAGAGAGATTGACGCAATTGATTTTTATTATCAAACATTGTTAACTTTCTCATCTTTTGCAAATGATTCGCTTGTTTACTTCGATACATATAGTAAGAGATTTAAATCAGAAAGGAAAAATAATCAGTATAAATTTGATACTTTAAAAATCATTGATGGAAAAATTTTTATAATAAATAAAGCAAAAAATGAAAGGGTAATTATGTTCAATGAACAGCATTATCGAACAAATCAAAGGTTTTTTTTAAAATCATTACTTCAAGATTTTAAAGAGTTAGGTTATAATTATTTAGCTCTTGAAGCGGCTGATAATACTAATTTTAGAGAAAATTATATATTAAATCATGAGGAAGGCTTTTATTTGAATGAGCCTAATTTTGCAAATCTTGTTGCAGAAGCCTTAAAACTTGGCTTCAAAATTAAATCCTATGAAAGTAATATCTCTTGTGTTGAAAGTAAAAACTGTTACAATTTTAGGGATTCAATTCAAGCATTAAACCTGAATAAAATTCTTAAAGATGACAAAGAAGCAAAAATTATAGTATTGGCAGGAGGAAGTCATATTTATGAAAAATCATCTAGAAATAAAAATATGGCACAATATTTTAGAGAATTAACAGGTATCAATCCATTTACAGTTGATCAAATTTCTCTAGTTGATAATTGTACGAATAATAATTCTTTCTATTATCAGGCTAATTCAAATTTTGATATTAAATCCCCATCAGTAATTTTAACTGAGGATGATTCGATATATGAATATGATAACAGAGTTGATTTGTCATTAATTTATCCTTTAAACAATCAACAAAATTGGATGTTTGAGGATAAAAGTGTTGTTGAGATAAAATTAAAAAAACAGTATAATCGTCTTGTTTTTCAGGTATTCAATAGAAAAAATAGTCAAAAAATTCCGGTTTTCAATAAAGTATTATATTCAACCGATTCTACATTGAAATTATACTTAGAGCAAGGAGAGTATTTTTATGTTGTAAAAGATGAAAATGATAAAATATTTATAAAAAAGAATTTTAAAATTCATCATTGATTTTTGCAGACATTTAAGCTTACAACTGTAAGTAATTTTATGAATCATTAAATGTATTTCAACATAATTAAAAGCTACATATTTATATAATATCGATCAATATATCTTCTTTTTTTAGAAGGAAGAAGTGTTTTGCTATTAAAGATTAAGATATAACCTAAAAAACCGTCCAACTTAAAAAATTGAACGGTTTATATAATTTAAATAACTTATTACAAATGAATCACTTCACCATACGCATCGGCCACAGCTTCCATTACCGCTTCACTCATAGTAGGGTGAGGGTGAATTGCTTTTAAAATTTCGTGACCTGTTGTTTCTAATTTACGAGCTACAACGGCTTCGGCAATCATATCGGTTACGCCGGCACCAATCATGTGGCAACCTAACCATTCGCCATATTTGGCATCAAAAATTACTTTTACAAATCCGTCCGGAGTTCCGGCAGCTTTTGCTTTTCCGGAAGCCGTAAACGGAAATTTACCCACTTTTAATTCGTATCCTTTTTCTTTCGCTTGTTTTTCCGTTAAACCAACTGAAGCAATTTCCGGAGTAGCATACGTACAACCCGGAACGTTTCCGTAATCCAATGGTTCAACGTGTAATCCTGCGATTTTTTCTACGCATAAAATTCCTTCTGCCGAAGCAACGTGAGCTAAAGCTTGCCCCGGAGTTACATCACCAATGGCATAATAACCCGGAATATTCGTTTGATAATAATCGTTTACTAAAATTTTATCGCGGTCAACGGCAATTCCAACATCTTCTAAACCAATGTTTTCAATGTTCGTTTTGATTCCAACTGCGGATAATAAAATATCAGCTTCAATAACTTCTTCGCCTTTTGATGTTTTCACAAATGCTTTAACACCATTTCCGCTAGTATCGATTCGTTCTACAGAAGAACTTGTCATGACAGTAATTCCTGATTTTTTTAACGAACGTTCAAATTGTTTTGAAATATCTTCGTCTTCTACAGGAACAACATTTGGTAAAAATTCAACAATTGTTACTTCCGTTCCCATCGCATTATAAAAACTAGCAAATTCAACACCAATAGCACCCGAACCTACTACAATCATCTTTTTTGGTTGTTCCGGCAATGTCATCGCTTGACGATAACCAATTACTTTTTTACCATCTTGCGGCAAATTAGGCAATTCTCGTGAACGAGCTCCTGTTGCGATGATGATATGGTCTGCACTGTATTCAGACACTTTTCCATCACCTGCAGTAACATCTATTTTTTTACCTGGTTTTACTTTACCAAAACCTTCGATTACATCAATTTTATTTTTTTTCATTAAGAATTGAACGCCTTTACTCATTCCGTCTGCCACTCCGCGACTACGGTTGATTACAGCTCCAAAATCTTTATCAAAATCTTTTACGATTAATCCGTAATCTGAAGCATGTTTCAGGTATTCAAACACTTGAGCCGATTTTAAAAGTGCTTTGGTTGGAATACATCCCCAATTTAAACACACACCGCCTAAATTTTCTTTTTCAATAACGGCTACTTTAAAGCCCAATTGTGAGGCACGGATGGCTGTTACATATCCACCGGGACCACTACCTAAAACAATAATATCGTATTTCATTTTCTTTTGAATTTTCGTAATTACAGACTGCGAATTTAATGATTTAATATGTTTTTAAAAAGTTTTTTGAAGACTGTTTTCGGTTGTCCGTTGTCGGTTTGTACGTCCCTGATATAGGTTGACCACAAAAGTCAACTTATATGAAAGCAAATTTGAGAAAAATTAAGAAGTATCGATTTTATTCTACCGAGTTTAAACAGGAAATAGTTTCGTTATATGAAAGCGGAATTTACAGTGTTTATCAATTAGAAAAATTATATGGTATCTGTAATAAATCTATTTATCAATGGATTTATAAATTTTCTACCTTTAACAAAAAAGGAATACGGGTTGTTGAGATGAAAGAAAGTAACACTCAAAAGCTAAAAGAGCTAGAGCAGAAAATTAAAAGTTTGGAGCAAATAGTTGGTCAGAAGCAAATTCAGATTGAGTATTTGGAAAAGATGATTGATATTGCCAAAGATGAGCTAAATATTGACATTAAAAAAAACTCAAGCACCCTACAATCCAATGGTTTAGAGAGAACAAAGAAAAAGTAAGTTTCTCTTTAAATAGTCTGTACAAGGTTGTTACTATATCTAAACAAGCTGTGAATAAATATTGTAAAGAACAAAAATTATTCACCGAAAAAGTAGAGAAATTAGTAATCGAAGCTCAAGAATTAAGGAAAGAGCATCCGGGTTGTGGGGTTGAAAAAATGTATTACGTACTTCGACCAGAGTTTTTAGGAAGAGATAGGTTTATAGATATTATGATGGATTTAGGATTTAGAGTTCAGTATAAAAAGAATTACAAACGGACAACTTATTCCATTGCAAATCAATATCCAAATTTAATAAAAGGATATTTGGTTAATAAACCGTCAACAATATGGCAATCAGATATTACCTATATCGCTTTGGGGGAAAGATTTTATTATGCTGTTTTTATTGTTGATGTATATACAAAGTTGATTGTTGGTCACAGAATATCTAACCATATGAGAGGAACAGCAAACCTTGAAGCGTTAGAAATAGCTTTGAAAGAGTATGATGCTCCAAAAATTCATCACTCCGATAGGGGAAGTCAATATTTATATCATGAGTATATAAATCTATTAAAGTCAAGGGGTTCAAGAGTCAGTATGGCAATTTCTGCTCAAGATAATGCTTATGCTGAAAGGATAAACAGAACAATTAAAGAAGAATATTTGGATTATTGGAAGCCAAAAACATTTGAGGAATTACAAAGAAATATAAGCAAAGCAGTTTGGCATTATAATGAAAAGAGGATTCATAAAAATTTAAACAAAATGACACCGAGAGAGTTTTATGAAAATTGTTTCAAAAAGAATTATAAAAATCCAATTATTGAAATCTATGACAATGGTTCGGGATAAAAATCATAAAAGTTATTTCCAAAATTTTTTTAGCCAGTTAAAAGGGCTAAAAATTTCAGAATAACTTTTATTTTTGATCAGTGATAAATTTAAACATTAGTATTAAAAACCGGTCAACCTTATTTAGGGATTTACAGTTATCCGAAAACAGATAACAGATAACCGACAACGGACAACTTTCTACTGTTCCGTAACAAACTGTGAATCGTATAAATTTTTATAAAAGCCATTTTCGTTTAATAATAGTTCGGCGTGATTTCCTTGCTCTACAATTTTACCTTTGTCCATAACAATGATTTTATCAGCATTCACAACAGTTGCCAAGCGATGAGCAATCACGATAGAAGTTCTTCCTTTGGTCACTTTTTCAGTGGCTCTTTGAATTAATTCTTCAGAATACGTATCAATCGAAGAAGTGGCTTCATCCAAAATTAAAATACTCGGATTGCTCACATAAGCTCTCAAAAAGGCAATCAATTGTCGTTGACCGGAAGAAAGCATTACACCGCGTTCTTTTACATTATAATCATAGCCATTGGGTAAAGTCATGATAAATTCATCTACACCAATTTTTTTGGCAGCTTCAATTACATCTTCTCTGGTAATGTTTGGGTTATCAAGTGTAATATTGTTAAGAATCGTATCAGCAAACAAAAATACATCTTGCAAAACCACGGCAATTTGTTTTCTAAGACTTTGCAATTCAAATTCGTTGATGTTTCTTCCGTCGATGGAAATCGTTCCGCTATTAATTTCGTAAAATCGATTTAATAAATTAATTATTGTTGATTTTCCGGCTCCGGTGGAACCTACAATGGCGATGGTTTCTCCCGGATTTACTTCTAAATTGATTCCTTTGATGACTTCTTCATCTTCAATATAACCAAAACGAACATTTTGAAAAGATAATTTTCCTTCAAAATGTGGAGCTTCAACCGTGCCGTTTTCTTGCACTTGATCCTGAATATCCAAAATAGCAAAAACACGATTGGCGGCAATCATTCCCATTTGCATCTCATTGAATTTATCTGCAATTTGACGGAGTGGGTTAAATAACATTCCTATCAACATCGTATAGGTAAATAAATCGCCAAAAGTGGTGGTAGTGTCTCCGCCAATCAGCGATAATCCACCTACATAGACCACAAAAGCTAATGTGAAATAGGTCACTAAGTCGGCAATTGGAAAGAAAATCGAGTTATACCACACTGTTCTAATCCAAGCTTTGTTGTGTTTATCATTGATGACTTTGAACTTTTCATAATCAATTTGTTCTCTTGAAAAAAGTTGAACAATTTTCATTCCGGTCACTCTTTCTTGCACGAAAGTATTGATGTTGGCCACTTGTGTTCGAACTTCCTCAAACGCCGATTTCATTTTTAATTGAAAAATTCGTGTGGCATAAATTAAAATCGGCATGGCCAAAATCGCAATCCACGAAAGTTTCCAATTCATAAAAAACATGACAAAAATAACAGCGACCATTTTCATTAAATCACTTATAATCATGAATAATCCTTGGCTGAAAATACGTGCAATAGCTTCAATATCCGAAACAGAACGAGTTACCAATTGACCAACCGGAGAATGGTCGTAATATTTCATTTTAAACCGAAGCATGTGGTCAAAAAGCTTAATTCTGATATCGCGAACAATATCTTGCCCTAACCAATTGGCCCAATAGACAAAGTAAAATTGTGATATAACTTCGAGAATTAATACGATTCCCATCAACATGATATAAAACATCAAGCCATGGCTGTCATGGGTTTTGATGTAATCATCAACTGTGTTTTTTAATAAATAGGGGCGAAGAGCGGCAAAAACCGAAAGTCCGATTGCCCAAAATATCACTCCTTTAAACCGCCATTGATAAGGTTTGGTGTAGAATAAAATCCGTTTGAATAATTGAGTGTCAAATGCTTTCATTCGGTGCTGTATGGATATAAAATTTGGGTTAAATAGAGTCCGTGAGCCGGTGCAGAAAATCCTGCTTGACTTCGGTTTTTACTTTCGATGATAGTTCGTAAATGTTCCGGTTCAATTTTTCCTTGGCCAATATTAATCATAGTTCCCACGATTGCTCGCACCATATTTCGTAGAAAACGATCGGCAGTTATCGTAAAAATCAATTGATTCTCATTTTGCTGCCAAAAGGCGTTTTTTATTTTACAATTAAAAGTAAAAACATCGGTATTCACTTTTGAAAAGCATTCAAAATCGGTGTATTCCAACAAAATTTTTGCCGCTTGATTCATTTTTTCCAAATTTAAAGGATAAAAATGATACCAGCTTAATTCATTAATAAAAGCATCTTTGGTGGAATGAATGTGGTATTCGTAGGTTCTTTCAATGGCATCAAAACGGGCATGAGCTTCCGCATTCACTTCAAAAATAGAATGAATTACGATGTCTTTTGGAAGATAGGAATTGAGTTTAGGAACCCAAAAAGTACTATCAATAGCCTCTTCAAAATCAAAATGAGCAAACATTTCTTTGGCATGAACTCCTGAATCTGTTCGACCGGCCGCCACAATTTCTATTTTATTTTTAAGTAAAAGAGAAAGTGCTTTTTCCAATGTTTCCTGAACAGATACTGCATTGGGCTGCGTTTGCCACCCGTGGTAGTTGGTTCCGTTATATGCTAGTTTGATAAAGTATCTCATATTTTCAATCTACAAAGATAATTGAATTGAAATTGTATCAAATTTACGGAGGATATAATTTTACGTTAAACTTTAAGATGGGAGATGGAAGATGGGAGATGGAAGATGGAAGATGGAAGATGGAAGATGGAAGATGGAAGATGGAAGATGGAAGATGGAAGATGGAAGATGGAAGATGGAAGATGGAAGATGGAAGATGGAAGATGGAAGATGGAAGATGGGAGATTTCGGTTACAGTTTTCACACAAACTTGTCATTCCGTAGGAATCTGAAAAAGCAAATGAAGTTTAAAAGGTTCTATTATTTTCAAAATAGAAAATAAGCTCTTATTATTTTTCTCTTTGTATCTTCGTGCTTTCTTGGAAAAAAAATAAAATTGAAAAAAATTCTTCTTCTTTCTGACACGCATAGTTTTATTGATGAAAAGATTCTGAAATATGTTCGTTTAGCCGATGAAGTCTGGCATGCCGGCGATATTGGTGATTTGACTGTGACCGATGAAATTAAAAAACTCAAACCGCTACGGGCTGTTTATGGTAATATAGATAATGATAAAGCTCGGATGGAATTTCCTTTGAACAATCGTTTTTTTTGTGAAGGTGTAGAGGTTTTAATAACACATATTGGTGGTTATCCTGGAAAATATAATCAGACGATTCGAAAGGAACTTAAAAATAATCCGCCAAAATTATTTATTTGTGGGCATTCGCACATTTTAAAAGTGCAGTTTGATAAAACATTGAATTTACTTCACATGAATCCCGGTGCAGCCGGAATCAGTGGCTTTCATCAAGTGCGAACAATGCTTCGATTTGAAATTGACGGAGAGCAAATTAAAGCTCTAGAAATTATTGAAATGGAGAAGAAAGTTTAATGTGGAATTTGAAGTTTAATATAAACTAATGTTCCGGCGTTCATTTTAGAATTGATTGTAATTTTTCCTTTCAAATTTTTAACACGGGCTTTAATTTGAGTTAGTCCAAAACCGTCACTACTGTATGTTTTAGTACTGTCAAATCCTTTTCCGTTGTCTTCTACGTTAATGATAATTTGATTATTTCGTTCTTCAAGCGTTATATATCCACTTGTAGCTTTACTGTGTTTAACGATATTGTTTACTAGTTCTGTGATAATAAAATATACCTTAATTTCAAATTCTTCGTTATATCTTTTTTGGTTTGATCCAAAGTAATTGAATGTAAAATTGATGATAGAATTTGAATTTTTTTCGCACAAATCTTGCACGGCATAATACAAACCTAACTTTGCCAAAACAGGCGGAACCAATTCATGCGATAAATCACGAACTTGATCATGTGCTTCTTTTAAAAGCGATCGGGCTTTTACAATTTCTTCCGGAATTTCATCTTTATGACCAACTAAGTATGCAGAAAGATGCAAACCTGCCGAGGATAACAAAGCACTGATGTTATCGTGTAAAACTTCGGATAGTTTTTTTCGTTCTATTTCCTGACCATCAATGGAAGCATTGATTATATTTTCCTGAATTTCACTATCTAATTCTTTAATTTTATTGCGTTGTTTTAATTGTAAGTTTTGATAAAAAAAGTAGAAAAGAACCAAACTAAATCCAAATAAAGCTACGAAAATAAAAATGATTTTTTTGTTTCGGCTTTGTCTTTCTTCTAATTGTTTAGATTTTTCTTTGTATTCATCTTCAACTTTATCAATGTTGTATTTGGTTTCAATTTCTCGAATTTTATCGCTTAGGTTTTCATTGTATAGTTTTTGACTGTAATCATAAGCCAAAGAACTATTGAAATTTGCCTTTTGATACTCTCCCATTTGTTCGTATGCATATACTAAATTACGGTATAACTCAACATAATCAAATGTAGTTAAATCGTCTTTGTACTCATTTTTAATTTTTTCATATGTTTCAGCTCCTTTTTTAAAATTATTTTCATACTGCATGTAATAGTAGCCATAATTGCTTAATGTTCCAATAATTGAGTTTTTGATATTGTGTTTTACAGCAAAATTATAGGAACTGTCTAAATATGATTTTGCATTTTCTTTTTCATTTATTAAGGTGTAATAAACAAAATGATTATTGTAACTAAAGGATAGACCTGAAATGGAATTCGTTAATTTATCTAATACAAACTTCTTTTTCATGTAATAATATGAGCTATCAATTCTATTTGTTGTATGCAAACGAAATAGGTTGTGATAAACATGAATTAGTGAGGCAGTATCTTTTTCGATTAAGGCAATATGTTTGGCTTTATAGTAATTTTTAAATGCTTTTGAAGTATCACTAACAATAGAATAACGAGTGGCAATTTGTTCAATTATTTCTGCTCTACCTTTCAGTTTGTTTTTTTCAGAAATAGAAAGGGCTTTATAAAGTGTTACTAAAGCTTTTTCATGATCATTGAGTGAACCAAAAAGTTTTGATTTTCTAACTGAAATTTTGCAAAAGTCATTATATTTTTTTTGTGCAAAATAGTCATCAGATTTTTTTTTCGCATAATTAATAGCTTTTATCAGTTCTTTTTTTTCTGTATAATAATCGATTGAGTCAATTTTTGATTGGCTGAAGGTAGTTGTTAAAACAAAAAATAAAAAGAATGTATTTAATAAAAGTTTAGCCATTGACAAAAATTTTCACTTTTGGTTTTGTAGAATTTCCATCTCCCCAGTCCCCTCCAATTGGATTAAAATTTTGTTGTACAAATTGAATTTCAATACATCCATTATATTGATTACAAATTATATTGTCAGTAATATAATTTGATGAAGGCTGTGTTTGTCCTTTATTTAAATTGATCGCAACAGAATATACGCCATCCTTATGACTAACAATAGCATTACAGTTATCAGGAAAGCTAAAGGTTAAATTATAGCTATTTGTATTAATTCTTGCTGTTGAATAAGTGCCTAAAAGTTCCATATTTATTGCTTTATTAAGTTGTTTTTGATAGCAAATTTAACAATACCAATCGTGTTTTTAACGTTTAGTTTTTTGATTAAATTTTTGCGATGAGTTTCAACTGTATTTAAACTGATGGAAAGTTCTTCGCCAATTTCTTTTCCACTGTATTCTAAAGAAATAAGTTTTAAAATTTCTAATTCTCTATCAGTTAAAGTAGCGTTGATGGAAATTTCATTAGTAGAAGGTTCTGCACCATTTCCAGAAAAAGAACTGAAAATTTTTTCTTGAATATTTTGAGAAAAATAATCTTTACCGGATGCAACACTTTCAATAGCCTCAATAATACTTTCACCGGCACATTGTTTAGATAAATAACCGTTGGCACCAAGTTTTAAAACTTCTTTGATTAATTTGATATCATCATAACTGGATAGAATTATAACTCTGCAGGAATGTTTGGTTAGTGAAAGTTCTTTAAGTACTTCAATACCGTCTTTGTGTGGCATGTTGATATCCATGATTAGTATTTCTGCACCGTTTGACAGTATATTATTCACTAAATCCACTCCGTTTAGTGAATGACCCACTACTTCAAACTTTGAATTTGTTTTAAGTACCGCAAGCATTCCGTCAATTAGAACCTGATGATCATCGGCTAAATGAATTCGTATTTTTTCAGACATGTATTTTTAGAAGTTGGTTTAATATAATTAGGTAATACCAAATGTAGAAAAAAATACGAATGTTTTAACTATTTCGTGCATTATTTGAGAGTACTTTTTTGATAGTTAAACCAAGAAACTTAGTAACAAAAAAATCCGAACCATTGGTTCGGATTTTTAACGCACTAAAATAAACTAAGTTTACTGTATTATTTACGTAGTCTGCTCGACGATTTTACGAGCTTTTCGTCCTTTAGAATAGCGATATTGGCTAACGCTAAAAATACGATAGAAATTAAAGGAAGAACTAGCCCAATACCCTTCTTTGATACATGTGGATCTCCAGATAATTTGGGGGCATAAAACATAAATAATAACAATAAAATTATATTTAATATCATATTCAATCTGCAAAGTACAAATTGATGTTGTCTTTTTTTGAAAGATAATATTGCTAATATTGATAACAAAGAACTAAATCCAAATAAAATAGAAATAGGTAAATCTTCTTGAAAATAAATAGGAAAACCGTTTTCATTAAACCATAGAGGAAAGAAAAAAGGTAATATTCCTGCACATATAATTGCACCAATAAGGTAAAGAGACTGTATTCTTTGTAACATGTTTATTTATTAGCTCAGCAAAAATATATTTTCTTTTTCAATAATTGCTATTGTTTATTAAAAAATATTTGTATTATTGCATTGTAAATCTGTTTTTTCTTCATTACAGCAGATAAAATATTTATAGTGTACCTCATTACATTTTCCGACTAAAAATTAACATCATAGAACATTCATGTTTGAAATTTCTGTATTAAAAGAAATGAAGCTTTCTGAGCTTCAAGAAATTGCGAAAGCTGCCAAAACAATTAAATTCAACGGCGTAAAAAAGGACGATTTAATTCAAAAGATTATTGAAACGCAAAATAGTGTTTCAAAATCTGAAGAAAATCAGTCTAATGATGCTGCTTCTAAATCTAAAAGAGCCAGAATAATCGCTCCTAAAGAAAAAATAGAAGAGGTTTCTACTTTGTTTTCTGAATCAGAAGCAAAGAAAACTGTTGAAGTTGAAAAACCGGTTCATGTTGAAAAACCTTCAGATCCACAAGAATCAACGGAAGATTTAAAAAAAGTAGAAAGACCGGTAAAGTTTGTAAAATCAAAGTTTGAGAAAAAGGTTTTTAAAAAGAATCAGGAAAACTCTGAAGTAGCTGAATCTTCAGAAGCAGAATCCCCTGTTGCAAACGATGAAAGTCAGCCATCCAATCAAGAAAATCAGCCGCAACGTCAGCAAAACCAACCTTTTCAAAAGCACCAAAATGGTAATGGAAACGGAAATGGTAATCAAAATCAAAATCCAAACTTCAAAAACAAAAAAACCAACTATCGCGATGCCGATTATGAGTTTGATGGAATTATAGAAAGTGAAGGTGTTTTAGAAATGATGCCCGATGGTTATGGTTTTTTGCGTTCTTCCGATTATAATTATTTAGCTTCACCCGATGATATTTATCTTTCCACTTCACAAATCAGATTATTTGGTTTAAAAACCGGAGATACTGTAAAAGGTGTGGTTCGACCTCCAAAAGAAGGAGAGAAGTTTTTCCCTTTAGTAAAAGTGTTAAAAATTAATGGTCATGATCCGCAAGTCGTGAGAGATCGCGTTTCGTTTGAACATTTGACTCCGATTTTTCCACAAGAAAAATTCAAATTAGCCGAAAAACAAGCTACCGTTTCAACCCGAATTATCGATTTATTTTCTCCTATAGGAAAAGGGCAACGCGGAATGATTGTAGCTCAGCCAAAAACAGGTAAGACAATGTTGTTGAAAGATATTGCCAACACCATTGCCGCCAATCATCCGGAAGTATATTTAATAGTTTTATTGATAGACGAACGTCCGGAAGAGGTAACCGACATGCAACGAAATGTGCGTGGTGAAGTTATCGCATCAACGTTTGATGAACCAGCTGATCGCCACGTAAAAGTAGCTAACATCGTTCTGGAAAAAGCAAAACGTTTGGTAGAATGTGGTCACGATGTAGTGATTTTATTAGATTCGATTACGCGTTTGGCACGAGCTTATAACACAGTTCAACCGGCATCCGGAAAGGTATTGAGTGGTGGTGTTGATGCGAATGCATTACAAAAGCCAAAACGTTTCTTTGGAGCTGCTCGAAACATAGAAAATGGTGGTTCTTTAAGTATTATCGCAACGGCTCTTACTGAAACTGGGTCTAAAATGGACGAAGTTATTTTTGAAGAATTCAAAGGAACCGGTAACATGGAACTTCAATTGGATAGAAAAATTTCGAATAAGCGTATTTTCCCTGCGATTGATTTAACTTCTTCAAGCACACGTCGTGACGATTTGTTATTAGACGAAAACACCATTCAACGAATGTGGATTATGCGAAAATATTTAGCCGATATGAATCCGGTAGAAGCAATGGATTTTATTAACGACCGATTCAAGAAAACCCGAAACAACGAAGAGTTTTTGATTTCGATGAATAATGGGTAATTTCAATATAGGAGTATAAAAAAAGTCGTCTAATTTGACGACTTTTTTTATACTTAATTTTTAAATGATTAATTAGCGGCCAAGACAATTTTAGTAAAATCATCACTTTTTAAAGCTGCTCCACCAATCAAACCACCATCCACATCCGGTTTAGAAAAAATTTCGGCCGCATTTTCAGGTTTTACGCTTCCACCGTATAAAATGGAAACATTGTCTGAAACATCATTTCCATAATTTTTATTAATGATTTCACGGATGAATTCATGCATTTCTTGAGCTTGTTCAGGTGAAGCTGTTTCACCCGTTCCAATGGCCCAAACAGGTTCATAAGCTAGGATAATATTTTTCCAAGCCGAAGATCCTAAGTGAAACAATCCGTCTTTCAATTGATTTTCCACGACATTAAAATGTTGTCCCGATTGACGATCTTTTAATTCTTCGCCAAAACAGAAAATGACTTCCATTTCGTGTTTTAAAGCGGTATCCACTTTATTAGCAAGCAAAGCATCGGTTTCGTGAAAATAAGCTCTTCGTTCAGAATGACCTAAAATCACGATATTGATACCAACACTTTTTAGCATTGAAGCTGAAATTTCACCCGTAAAAGCTCCGCCTTCCGCTTGGTGCATATTTTGAGCTGCGACTTCAATGTTGGTGAATTCCAAATGATCGGCTGCGGCTGATAAATTCACGAATGTTGGAGCAACGATGACTCTTTGCTCTATATCGGTTGGAATTTTATCAATCAATTCGTTTAATAAATCTTCGGTTTCTTCTGCATTTTTATGCATTTTCCAGTTTCCTGCAACGATTTTTTGTCTCATTAGTTAAGGTTTTTTATAGTCGATATCAATTTTTCATCATCTGCTTCGATAGCTCTATACAAAGCAATTTTTCCTGTTTTATCTAGAACGATGTAACGCGGAATCCAATCTAAATCAATTGATTTTTTAAATGATCCATCTTTCCATGGTGACAAAATTAAATAATGTTCGCCATTTACAGCATATTTTTCAATTCCATTTGCCCAACTTTCAGGCGTTTTGTCATACGATAGAAATAAATAAACCGCATCAGGAAATTGTTTTTGTAACGCCTCCACTTTTGGCATTCCTTTAATGCAATCCGGACACCACGATGCCCAAACATCAATAACAACGGTTTTGCCTTCGTATTTTTTTAGGATGTCTGAAAAAGTTAATTCAGTTCCGTCAACAGACAACATTTTATCAGCTAAAGCTTCTTTTGAGAATTCCGTTTTTTGAGCATTTGAGCAGGAAATCAATCCCAAAGCAACAAAAAAAGACACTATTATTTTTTTCATAATTTAATTTTTTATCACACAAATTTACGATAACTCAGGAAATGAAATCCCAAAAAAGTCCTAATTAAAACCGAAAACGTTTTAGCTTAACCTTATTTTTGGATCGAGGTAAGCATAAACCATATCCACTAAAATATTGATTACCACAAACGTAGTAGCAATCACGATTACAGAACCCATAATTACTGGTAAATCCAAGTTGTTCAATGCTTCAACGATTTCTTTCCCAAGTCCGTTCCAACCGAAAATGTATTCTACAAAAACGGCTCCGGCCAACATCGAGGCAAACCATCCTGAAATGGCTGTAACGACAGGATTTAACGAGTTTTTTAAAGCGTGATTTTTAATAATCTGATAAGAATTCAATCCTTTTGCTTTGGCAGTTCTGATGTAATCTTGTCCGAATGTTTCGAGTAATGAATTTCGCATCAATTGAATGACAACTCCAAGCGGACGAATTCCTAAAACAATGGACGGTAGAATTATGTTTTTCCATTGAATAGTGCTTCCTTCGCCAAAATCATCCACTTCATACAAACTTCCGGTCATATTGAGCCCTGTGTAATTGTGAAGCACAAATCCGAATAACCAAGCAAATAAAATCGCACTAAAAAACGACGGAATACTCATACCTAACGTACTGATAAGAGCAATAATTCGATCTAACAAAGTGTCTTTGTAAAGTGCAGAGATGATTCCCAAAAAAACACCAATTACAATGGCAATGATAATGGCAAAAATGGCTAAGATGAAGGTGTTTGGTAATGTGTTTCCAATCACATCTGTCACTTTTTTACCGCTTTTTTGAAAACTTTCCCTTAAATAAGGTGTCTTTAAAACAGTGGTTGTATTTCCTAATTTCACTAATTCAAAGGCATTGTATTTTCCTTCCGATAAAAAAGTATAATCTTCCTGATTAGAACTGTGAAAAGAAATTGGCGACAAATCATTCAAATAATATAAATATTGTGTAGAAATTGGTTTATCAAAACCATACTTTTTCTTCACAATTGCCAATTGTTCTGAGTTTTCATTTTGATCGAGCATCATGCGAGCAGGATCGCCGGGAAGTATTGTAAACAAAACAAAAATAACCGTTATCACACCAAAAAGTGTAAGCAGAGCATAGCCAATTTTATTTAGGAGATAGCGAATCAACTTATTTTAAAGTTACTTTATCAATATCATTAAAATGCTTTTTCTCTACAATCGTTCCTTTTTCTAAAACAACTATACTCGGATTGGCTCTTTCGATTGTTTTTAAGGTAGTTGCATCACAGAAATAATAGTCAAAACTAAATTTATATTCCGCTTTTATTTGGTCAATAATCGATTTGTCTGAAGAAGTCATTCCGATTACTTTATAGCCTTTTTTGGTCGCTTTTTGGTAAAAATCTTCCAACTCATTTAAACCATCATGTTCTGCTTTTGTTAAATCATACGAAATTAGCATAATCAATTTTGGTTCGTTCAGCATGTCTTCGGTATAATCACTTCCGTCCAATTCAATCGTAAAATCGTGAATTGGTGGCACATAACCTTGGGTAATTAATTTATCTTTTCTATCCACAAATTCAGCTGTTTCCGGCACTTTATTTGCCATGACATCATCTTGTGAAAATTCGGTATCTAAACCATTTACTTTGTAAATAAAAATCATTTCATATTCCGACATTTGAGCACCGGCCGGGATTTCCATTCCTTTTTGTATGTTGGTTCCCTCGGCATACGCTCTAAAATCAATAAAAGGCAAATGCATTAATACGGTGTAAGCCATCCATAAACAAAAAATATAAGAGGCTAAAACGGTGATGTTTAAAGCTAATCTTCCAAAAAGCGGTTGAATGTATTTTAAATTAATCAATAAAATTAATATCAAAACCAGCAGAATAATATCTTTTGTAAATGATTCCCAAGGCGTTAATTTTAAAGCATCGCCAAAACACCCGCAATCTGTTACTTTATTAAAATAAGCCGAATAAAAAGTTAAGAAAGTGAAAAATACAATCATCAAAAACAAACTCCAAACCGTGAATTTTGGTTTAAAACCGATGAGTAACATCACACCTAAAACTACTTCAAAAATGACTACAAAAACGGCAATCATCAAAGCAATTGGCATTAGAAAGGGTAAGTTTAAAACGCCTTCCGAAAAATATTCTTCTAATTTAAATGAAAATCCAACAGGATCATTTAACTTGATTAATCCGGAAATGATGAATAATAATCCGACTAAAATTCTGGAAATATGAGTGATGATTTTCATGTTGATAATGTGTAATTAGTTAATGTGGCAATTTAGTTTATTTTTCGTGGAAACCTAAATGAATTAAGGCAAAAACGGCATAATTAATCATATCTTGATAATTAGCATCAATGCCTTCAGATACTAAAGTTTTTCCTTTATTATCTTCAATTTGTTTCACGCGAAGGAGTTTCTGCAAAATTAAATCGGTTAATGAACTCACACGCATTTCTCGCCAAGCTTCGCCATAATCGTGATTTTTATTTTCCATTAACAACTTGGTTTCGGCAATTTTTTCGTCATACAAATGAGTGGCTTCTTCTAAACCTAAATCGGGTTGATCGACCACACCTTTTTCCAACTGAATTAACGCCATAATCGAATAATTGATAATGCCGATAAATTCTCCGGTTTCGTCTTCTTGCACTTTTCTCACTTCATTTTCTTGAAGACTTCTGATGCGTTGAGCTTTGATAAAAATTTGATCGGTAAGCGATGGTAAACGTAAAATTCGCCACGCACTTCCGTAATCTTTCATTTTGTTGCAATATAATTGTCTACAAATGGCAATTACTTTATCATATTGTTGGGACGTACTATTCATTATTGAATTATATTTGTAAAGATTTTCAAAAATACAATTTTCAAAACAAGTAGATACTACTTTTTAAAGCCTTTTTTCAAACGATATGTTAATAAACTGCCTCGGAAATTTAATCGATTTGTCTTCGCCCAAAGTGATGGGGATTTTAAATCTTACACCGGATTCTTTTTTTGACGGAGGAAAATACCAACAAGAAACCGAAACTCTCAAAAGAATAGAAGTGATGTTGACCGAAGGTGCTGATTTTGTTGATATTGGGGCTTATTCCAGCAAACCTAATGCTGAATTTGTTTCGGAAGAAGAAGAATTAAATCGATTACTTCCTATTTTGAAATCGGTTTTGAAAGAATTTCCAAATATTATAATTTCGGTTGATACATTCAGAAGCGAAATTGCCAAAACTTCTATTGAAAATGGTGCAGCGATGATTAACGATATTTCTGCCGGAAGTTTAGATGAAAAAATGATGGAAACGGTGGCGAAATTTCAAGTTCCTTACATTATGATGCATATGAAAGGAACGCCACAAACGATGATGAATTTGACTAAATATGATGATATTGTCAAAGAAATGCTTTTCTATTTTTCTGAAAAAATTACTCAAGCCAGAAGTTTCGGAATTAATGATTTGATTATCGATCCCGGTTTCGGATTTGCTAAAACGGTTGAACAAAATTACGAAGTGATGCAAAAGCTGCAATTGTTTCAAATGACGGAATTACCAATTTTAGCCGGAGTTTCGAGAAAATCAATGATTTATAAACCACTTCAATCAACTCCCGAAAAAGCATTAAATGGAACAACCGCTCTTAACATGATTGCGTTGACAAAAGGAGCTTCAATTTTAAGAGTTCACGATGTAAAAGAAGCGGTAGAATGTGTAAAATTATTTTCTTTAATGAGTTTGTAAGATGAAAAAACTGACCTTACTTTTTTGTGTTTTGATGATGATTTCCTGTCAAAAGGAAGTTGAATTAGTGAAAGCAAATCGAACGATTGATTCTACAGTTGTAGATCATTCGCCTATTTATATTTTTTTGGATGCAAAAGATAAAGATACGCTTGCCGAAGTGAACAGAAAAAACACCATCGGAACAACCAATTGGATTTTTCATGTAGATAAACGTCTTCCGTTGAACGTTGCAATTCCAGAAATTGTGGCGTTGCAAGACAGAAGAGACAAGGCTCAATTTCATAAAAATGAAGAAGCCGGAAATTATTTCTCCTACACAGACAGCGTTCAAAAAACATTGGCATTCATACCGTTTAAAGAAGTTGATTATAGCTACAATAGTTATTTCTCTTCAATTTATGTAAAGGAAAATCCGGATTATCATCTTCATTTTCAGACTTTTTCGGTGAATTTTAAACCGAAAAATAAAGTTTCTGTGGATGGAAATGAAGTAGAAATGAATGAACTACTTACTTTTTTAAAAGAATATACAGCTTTTTCCAGCGAAGGGAAACGAGTTTTAATTTATTTGAATTTTGATGAACGTCTTACCTTTAATCAGTATTTATCCAAACTAATCGAACTAAAATCACTTGAAAACGACATGGTTTCAATTTCTCCAATTCATTTTATTTATGATAAAAAGAAGTTGCCGGATTGTGATTGTGGGATGTAAAAGTTGCGGGTTGGAAGGTTGCGGGTTTGAAGGTTGCGAGTTACGGGTTGCGAGTCGAAGTTACGGGTTTCAGGTTTCAGGTTTTTCAACGCAAAGTTGTCATCCCGAAGGAGGGATCTCATAATGTTAGGTTTTTTTTGTAATTCTTAGAGACTTTGTGCCTTTGTGGCAAACTAAAAATTCTGTGCTTTCCGTGTTTTCTGTGAGAATAAAAATTTGAAATTCTTAGAGTTCTTTGCGATTAAAAAAAGGATCAACTTCTATTGATGATGATAAGGTTCATTCCTCAAAATAGTAAATCCTCTATAAACCTGTTCAATAAAAAACAACCGCACCATTTGATGTGAAAAAGTCATCTTTGAAAGCGAAATTTTTTGTTGAGCTTTTTGATAAACTGCTTCCGAAAAACCATAAGGACCTCCAATTACATACACCAACGTCTTAATTCCGGCATTCATTTTCTTTTGTAATTCATTTGCAAATTCAACACTTCCAAACGATTTCCCGTTTTCATCCAATAGAATTAAAAAGTCAGTAGGAGCGAGTTTGTTCAAAATTAATTCGCCTTCTTTTTCTTTTTGTTGAGCTTCAGAAAGATTTTTTGCGTTTTTGATGTCTGAAATAATCTCTAAATCAAATTTCACATAAAAGGATAATCGTTTTTGATATTCATCCATCAAGGTTTGAAGGTTTTTATTATCCGTTTTACCAATGGCAATTAATTTGATGTTCATTTTGAAACTTTTTTCAAATGTACAAAGTTATTTTTTTTTCATTCGCCCAATAATAGCAGATTATAAACTATTTTTGCACCGCAGACCGCCTTATCGCTTTCAGTAATGAGAGAGGAAAGTCCGGACACCAAAGAGTAGCATAACGGGTAACGCCCGTCTCTCGTCTTTCGGGACGAGAAGGACCAGTGCAACAGAAAGTATGTACAGTTCGGCTGTAGTGAAACCAGGTAAACTCTATGCGGTGAAATGCCATGTATATCAACGTTCTGCTTCGGCAGATAAGAGCTACTCGTTCGATGTTGAAGGGTAGGCAGCTAGATTCAATGGGTAACTATTGAGCAAGATAAATGATAAGGGTTCGTTTTGGCGAATACAGAATCCGGCTTATAGGTCTGCTTTTTTTTGTACACTTTAATCGCAAAAATTCGTGAAAATTTATTCAATTACAGAATTTTTCAAGAGAACATTTTTAGGACTGTAAATTATATTTTTTGTGTAAACTATATAAGAAAAGGTATATTTACAAAGTATCATATGTATTAGAATTGATTCCAAAATTCATCACTTTGATTATCCCAATCTTGATTTTCGTTATATGAAGAGTAATCTATTTCATCATAAACTATGTTTTTAATAAACATTTGATCTTCAAAATTCTTACTGTACTCTCTAGGGCTTTCTAAAATAAAATTAAATGAATACCTTTCAACTGGTAAAAAATTGTTTTTAAAAAAGGAAAGCGGAAAAACTTGACAAATATAACCTTCTCCAATATCAGTTTTTATAAAATTTCCAATCGATAAAATACCATAATGATTTAAAATTAATAATAAATCTATGCCATAAGACATGTTGTAGAAAACATTATTTAGATTAAGTTTCTTATTTGGAAATTCATAATTGTGACAAATTTCAATGATTTCTTCACTAACCATATCGAACAATTGTAATCTCAAAATATTTTTCTTATTCGTTTTACAAACAACATAATGTCTGTCATTGTATTGGATTGGAGATTTTTCATAGTCTAAAGTTTTTATTACTGTTAAATCATTACAATAGACTTCATTATTAAAGAATTTTCGGCCATTATTGTTCCAATTACTTACACGTAATTGTAAATTAAATCTTACTATTTGCATATTATTACATTTTGAAAGTAAATGATAATTTTTTTTAGTAAATAAAACATAAAAAAAGTCATCTTCAACTTTAAGTCGAATAATCTTGCATGAAAGTGAGGGAAAGCCCTCTATATTTTTTGGAGGCAAAAATTTTTCAATTTTGCCCTCTACTACAAATTTCATGAGAATTTTTTAAAATTATAATAATTATCTAGTTTTATAAAGTCTTATTTAAAGAGCCTTCATCTATAAATATCTATGACTTAAATTAAAAACGTTATATTTTTAATTTTGTGCATATTATGAAATTCTATTTATTGTTGATTAAGTGTATAATTTCAAACATAACTATTTTATCAAATATAATTAAATTTTATTATTAAGTTAGATTAGTTATAAGTAACCTTTTGTAAATTAAGAAGTCAATAAAAAGAATAATTAAAGAACTAATAATTTATTTTAATTAGTAAATCAAATTCTAAAGAACATCATAATTATCTATTTTTTTTAAAAAATTACCTTCATTTTAGTCTTTTTTACATTATTGATTTGCTACTTTTTTGTCAATATAAAAAATAATTTCTTAAAAAATTGTTGTAAATAAAATTATTTTTTTAAATTTACGTAATCGATTACATTTATAAATTTAAAATTATGAATAGAAAATTACTTTTTAGCTTATTGACACTTTTATGTGTGATGACATCCGATGCTCAAACAAAAGTTTGGAATTTTTTAACCAACATGACCATTTTACCGGATAATTTTCCGGGTGTACCAGGCGGAACAGAAGATATTGTGGATGATTTAGGTCGATTTGGCCACATCACATCAAACAATTTTTCATCTCAATCTACTGGAACTTCTACTTTTTCCGATGGCTTTCAATCTAACAGAAGAGCAAATATGAATGGAGGTTCCGTAGCAGAAGGAGCATTGCCAACTGTTCGATTTTTCTTTTTTGATGTCTCAGATAATTGTACTATAAAAGTTTGGGCCAGAGAGCAAAACACATCTACTCGAACCCTTCTCATCAGTGATGGAGAAAATGTGCTTGCCAGTGCTTTAAATTCTACTAATCCGGGTGCTTTTATACTACAAGCAAACAATACAAATGGAGCAAGGAGAATATTTGTTTATTGTGATGCAAATGGCTTTGGGATTTATAAAATTGAAGTGGAAGGTGCAACAGTTAGCACTACAGTACCAATGTCTGAATGGCTGTTAAATGTTCAAGAAACAAAGCTGTCAAATATCAATTATTATGTAAAAGACAAAACAGTTTACTTAAATAATATTGATTCAGAATTAGAAGTTTCTGTGTTTTCTATTACAGGTTCATTGGTTAAATCTGTAAAAACTTCATCTTCAGAAATGTCTTTTGATATAGATCAAACAGGATTTTATATTCTTAAATTGAATAGTAGTGAGGGACAAAAATCAATTAAATTAATTGTAAATTAAAAAAAATAGTAAATAAGTTATTGATTAAATTGGTGGTTGTGAATTGGAGGTGTTTGGCCATGTCTTATTCACAACCACCATTTTTCTTAAATGTTTTCAATTCCTTTTTTAAACATTTTTTCAAAATGGTTTGAGCCGATTTTCCAAAAACAACATCATCACGGTTATTTTCTACTTCAATGCTTCCAGTGGTTGTGTGCGAATAAATTAGGCTTCCTTTGTTTACATCATAAACTTGAATGGTAATGGATGCAGATGATTCTTCAGCATTTTTCATCGGTTTGATAGTAATTCCTCCAATATCGTTGGCTAAAATACTGCCCACAACTTGAATTACATAATCAACACTATTGGTAGCTTTTAAAAACGTTAATTGTTCCCTTGAATTTTTATCTGTTAGAATAGGAACATTATAAGCTGCTTTTTTCTTTCCATAGCTAAGATAGAGTGAATCGTTCAGACAGGATGAAAGAGTTGCTTCGGTTGTAGTAGATAAATCATTCCATGCTTTTCCATTTACGGTAACATGATTTAAAAACCATTTTCCTTCCGAAAAATTTATGTCATATAAACTTGATTCTGCAATTGATCTATAGTGCGGAAAATAGCAAGAATTAAATACTAAAAGCAGAGCAAAAAGTCCAAAATAGGTAAGTCTATTCTTCGCTATCATCTCCTTCAATTTCATCATTGTCTGATTCATTTTCCAATTCAAAAAAGGAAAAAGTTGAGCCACCATAATTTTTTTGAAATGAAAAATTGGAAAGATGCTCCAATTTGGTGTGCTTAGAATGTTCCACTATCATCATTCCGTCCTCTGAAAGAAGTTCTTTTTCAAAAACGATTTGTACCACTTTTTCAAAATTTTCTTGTGTCATTCCGTAAGGCGGATCGGCAAAAACAATATCATAATTACCTTTGGTTTTTTCTAAAAATTTAAAAACATCGCTTTTAATGGCGGTGATATTAAATTCAAATTCGTCCGTTGTTTTTTTGATGAAGGAAATACATCCAAAATCAGCATCAACTGAAACTATTGCTTCACTACCACGCGAAGCAAATTCAAAACTAATGTTTCCGGTGCCGGCAAATAAGTCTAAAACCGAAAGTTCGGCAAAATTAAAATGATTGTTCAAAATATTAAACAACGCTTCTTTGCTCATATCGGTCGTGGGGCGAACAGGTAAGTTTTTGGGTGGTGATAATCGGCGACCTTTGTATTTTCCGGATATGATTCTCAAGAGTTAAATAGTATAAAATGGGTTCTGTTTTCCTGTGCCGAAAAAGTGTTTGATTTTTGTAAATCAGAAACATCCAACAAAGTAGTGTTTCTAACGTATTTGTATGCTTTTTGATATAATTCGTCTTGTTCTGTGCAATCACCTAAAATGTTTAATTTAAACGATTCCGGATTCAGATGAAGTTGCTCGGCGGTGAACAATAAATAATATAAAAAGTCTTCTGCTGTTTGGTATTCAAACGAATTGAAAAGCAGTAATTTTTGATTTTGAATAACAATGATTTCAAAATGAGTTTTCGTTACATGTACAAACACGTTTTGCGACACATCATTTTTAGATAAGTCAAGTAATTTAGAAACTAAAATTCCGCTATAATGTTGGTATTCAAAAGAACCAAATTGATCAATCAGATAGTTGTTTATGTTTACATAAGGTACATAAACATTCATCATTTCATATTTTCCAATTTCATCAACGGCAAAATAATCGGTTTCAAAAACTTTGGTGTTATATTGAAGGTAGCTTCCTTTATAATCTTCGTCAAAAAGCGGTTTTGGCACAAATGTACTCAGATTGTTTTCATGCAAAACAGTAATTTGATCATATGATTTGGTTAAATCGGTATAATCTAGAATAGATTTCCAAAGACTGTTTTCGATGCTGAAATTTTTTGGAAATTTAGTAAAATCAATGTTGTTAAAAGAAGTTATCAGCCCAGACAAAGTGTCACGGCAACAAAAAGAAAGCCCATTCAGTGAAACCTGAATGGACAACTTTTTATAACTTTTTTCGGTAATTGAATTATTCGTTATTTCCATATTTTTTAGGCCAGTTTCCTGACAAACTAACTTCTTCCATTGATCCAAGTAGGATGTATTCTCCGTTGATTCCGTCTACAGAAACAACTTTTCTTTCTTTAGCTACTAATCCTTGATCTTGATCTGTTAGTAATTTTGCTTTTTCAAGTTTTGCTTCAAAAACAGGAACATTCAAATCATTTTTCTTAATGAATCCAGATTTCAAATCAATTTTAGCTTCAATGCCATCAACTCTTACAAGATTTAATCTTTTGTAGCGATCTGAATTTTTAAATAAAGAATCTTTAATACTTACTTTACCTAATTCTTTAGTCACAACAACGTCTTTAAAATATCCACCTGTTCCGTCCGGACCAACTGTAAGACCAAAAGCTCTGTTTCTTTCAGCATCAATAACAGAGGTGTCTTTTCTTTCGATGATGGTGAATTTTTCATTTTCAATAAAAGTAATTAACGTATCTAAATTGTCGGTGTATTTTCCGTTGATAGATTTATAGGCTTGCTGAACAGCCTTAATATCCAACATTTTGTTAACTGCAACCTGAAAACGTTTCTCTTTTAATTTGTCAAAACGAATTGGATCCTGAATTGATTCGTAAATTAAATATCCAAACACTAACGTTACTATCCATAATACAATTGAAATAACAGGTTTCAATTTTGTATTAGTGTTTTTATCCAGTAATTTTACAATTCCAAAAATGGCTAATGCAAGTACTACAACAATTATAACTAATTTAATCATCTTGATTTTTTTTAATTTCAGTTTAAGGCAAATCTACAATTTTTTTTTTTTCTCAAAAGCATTTCACACAAAATTCATCAGTATATTTGAATTTTAATAGTTTCCTAACTTTTCATAAATGAATTCATCTCTGTTTTACAGTATCTTACAAAAATCGTTCCCTTTTAATCCCACTTTAAAACAAACAATTTTTTTTGAAAAGGTAGCCAATTTCGCCACAAATTCAGATTCCAACGAACTTTTTGTTTTAAAAGGTTATGCCGGAACCGGAAAAACAACATTAATTTCTACGTTGGTTGAAAACTTACTTTCTGTAAACAAAAAATATGTTTTGTTGGCTCCAACCGGTCGGGCAGCAAAAGTGATTGCCAATTATTCAGGAAAACCGGCTTTTACCATTCATAAAAAAATTTATTTTCCTAAAAAAAATCCTTCAGGAGGCGTTTCTTTTACCAGACAAATTAATAAACATAAAAACACGATTTTTATTGTAGATGAAAGTTCTATGATTTCGGATGTAAATACCGATTCAAAATCAATGGACAGCAATTCACTTTTGGATGATTTGATGAGTTATGTCTATTCCGGTGAAAATTGTAAAATGATTCTATTGGGCGATACAGCTCAGTTGCCACCCGTTCACATGGATGTGAGTCCGGCTTTAAATATTGAAACATTACGTACCTATTATAATAAAGAAGTACTTCACATCGAATTGGATGAAGTGATGCGACAAGAAGAAAATTCCGGAATTTTGTTCAACGCAACCTTGCTCAGAGAAGTTTTGAAAGAACATTTTATCGATTCGTTTCAATTTAATGTAAAAAGTTTCAAAGACATCGTGCGTTTAACCGATGGTTATGATATTCAAGATGCCATTAATACTGCTTATAGTAAAGATGGGATGGAGGAAACCGCTTTCATCGTGCGAACCAACAAACGAGCGAATCAATATAATCAGCAAATTAGAAATGCTATTCTCTTCCGCGAAAGCGATTTGTCTTCCGGCGATTTTATGATGGTGGTAAAAAATAATTATTTTTGGTTAAAAGAAACCGATGAAGCCGGATTTATTGCCAATGGTGATATTGTTGAAATTCTCGAAATTCATAAAATTCAAGAATTATACGGATTCAAATTTGCCAAAGTAAAAATTAGAATGGTCGATTATCCCAACCAAAAACCATTTGAAACCATTTTGTTGTTGGATACGGTTACCAGCGAAACACCTTCTTTATCTTACGAAGAATCCAATCGCTTGTATCAAGAAGTTTTGCAAGATTATGAAAACGAAGGACCAAAATATAAACAAGTGCAAAAAGTAAAGGAAAATGAATATTTTAATGCATTGCAAGTGAAATTTTCATATGCTATAACGTGTCATAAATCGCAAGGTGGTCAGTGGAATACCGTTTTTGTAGAACAACCCTATTTACCCGAAGGTGTAGATAGAGACTACATTCGATGGTTGTACACAGCCGTTACCAGAGCCAAAGAAAAATTATATCTGATTGGCTTTAAAGATGAAAATTTTGAATAAATTTGAAAGATGATATCAATAGAAACCCTAATCAGCATTTGTCTCGGAATCGGATTGGCAGCCTCAGCCGGATTTCGGGTTTTTGTACCGCTTTTTATATTGAGTTTGGCTTCTCATTTGAATTGGATTCCTGTGAATGATTCCTGGAGTTGGCTTGGCGAAACACCGGCATTAATTGCTCTTGGAATTGCCATGATTTTTGAAATTTTAGCCTATTATATTCCTTTTGTAGACAATATTTTAGACACAATTGCTATTCCGTTAGCAGCTATTGCCGGAACTGCAGTGATGGCTTCCACGTTAGTCGATTTGAGTCCGTTATTTACGTGGGGTTTAGCCATTATTGCCGGAGGAGGAACAGCCGCAGCTATTAATTCTGCCACAGCCGCAACAAGACTCACTTCAACTGCTACCACAGGGGGAATTGGCAACCCAATTGTTTCTACCGTTGAAACCGGAACAGCCACAGTTATGTCGTTCGCATCCATTTTTATACCAATTATAGCGTTTATTTTAGTGCTTTTTATTTTCTTTGTGGGAATAAAGTTTTTTCGAAAGATGATAAAATAAAAATCGAAAGAATCCAAAAATCGAAAAATCCAAAAATCGAAAAATCTGAAAATCCAACAATCCAAAAAATGAAAATCATCGCCGTCATTCCAGCTCGTTACGCATCCACTCGTTTTCCTGCTAAACTCATGCAAGATTTGGGTGGAAAAACAGTGATTACAAGAACGTATGAAGCGGCTGTAAACACTAATTTATTTGATGATGTGTTTGTGGCGACAGATTCCGATTTAATTTTTAATGAAATTGTTTCTCAAGGCGGAAAAGCGATTATGAGCATCAAAGAACACGAAAGTGGAAGCGATCGAATTGCAGAAGCCGTTGAAAATTTAGATGTTGATGTGGTGGTAAATGTGCAAGGCGACGAACCCTTCATCAACAAAGAACCGCTGGAAAAAGTGATTGAAGTTTTTAAAAACGATGTAGAACAAAAAGTTGATTTAGCTTCGCTGATGCGAGAAATTACTGATTGGGAAGCGATTGAAAACCCTAATAACGTAAAAGTAATTGTCGATCAAAACGGATTGGCTTTGTATTTTTCACGTTCGGTAATTCCATATCCAAGAGAAAAAAATGTTGGCGTTCGCTATTTTCAGCATATCGGAATTTATGCGTTTAGAAAACAAGCGTTGTTAGATTTTTATCATTTACCGATGAAATCACTAGAAGCTTCAGAAAAATTAGAGCAACTTCGCTATTTAGAATATGGTAAAAAAATCAAAATGGTAGAAACTAATCATGTTGGCATTGGGATCGATACTCCGGAAGATTTGGAAAAAGCTAGATTTTTACTTTAGTTGTACAAAGCATAATAAGCTTCTACATTATCTAAAAATACACCGTCAAATCCGGCATTGATAATTTTTTTCATGTATGAATCATCGTTTCCAAACATCATTTTTTGCCAAGTTGGTTCCCAGAATTCTACGTATATTTCGTTATCGTAACCTTTATAGTTCTTTTTGAGCCATTTCGGATTGCCTTTTTTCCAATTTGGTTGCCAGTAACTTCGCCAATTTTCGGCTGCACCCACATTCAAATAGCAAATCACTAAACGTTTTCCACCATTTTTCTTCACTTTTAGTTTTTCTAAATCGGCTTTGGTATAAGGAAAGCTCAAATAATATAAATCGATTAAAATCAAGTCAAAATTAGTATCGGCAACTTTATCAATCAATTCTTTTTTGGTGTCAAAATCATCGGCATTAATGAGGTATAAAAAATTCTGAACATCTTTTAGTTTGTTAACATCATTAGAATTTTCATTCAGTATTTTTTCAGGAATGGTATGATAATGATAATTATCTGCTGTTCTGATAAACGGAACAAATCCAGCTTCTTGATTTAGTTTAATGATATTTTCTTCTTCATTTTTATCCTTTACAAACTCAGAAACAATTACTTTTTTGTCTTTTGGTAATTTTTTTAGGTTGTTAATTCGATACTTGTCTGCTTTGCCTTTTTCGTCTAAAAATAATTCTTCAATTGCAATGCCGTCAATCGCATTCATATATTCGTTACACAACGGTTTGTCCGGATCAACGTTTTGAAAGGCTAATTCTGAGCCATTTTGCGGGATAACAATAAAATCAGGATTGAATTTGCGGGCATATTTTGAAATGCCGACAACCATTTCCTGCATTTTTTTTCCTGCTTTTTGTGTGTTTTTATCTTTATCATCCATTTCAAAACCAAATAAAAGGAGTAAGGCTAAACTTATGGGAAGTATAAAATATATTTTTTTCATGCTACGAATTTCTGAGGTCAAAAGTAATAATTTAATTGGTATTCATTCGATTACGTTGCAATTAGTGTACCAAGTTATTTTTCTTTTTTAACTAAAATTAATTCGTTGTGCTCTTCAATCCGTGGAAGCGTCCAAACCATATATTTTTCTGTATCAAAAAAAGAAATATACGATTTATTTCGTGCATTGTCATGTTCTTTCAAAATCATCGTATTAAAAAGAATATAACTATTTGCATTTAAAATTTCGGTTAACCGATTCTGAAAGAAATTTTCAAATAAAAAGCCGGGCATAGTCGTGTCTTGAAAGATATCAACAATAATTAAATCATATTTCAATTTGGTTTTTAACACAAATTCAAAGGCTTCATGATGAATAATGTTGAGGTTTTTTATTTTATCCAAACCAAAATGTTCGTTGGCCAAATCGATTACTTTTTCATCCAATTCAATGCCGGTAATTTTTCCGGAATAACCAACTTCATCCACCAACGTTTTGATGACACTTCCGCCGGCAACACCCAAAACCAAAACATGATTCATTGGTTTGATATTTTCAAAACCAATGCTTAAAAGTCCTTTTCTAAGCACACGTTGCAAACTCCCATAGGAATAATTGGTGTTCAAACTATCCAAAACCACTTGTCCGTTTACCAAAGTAACTTCCAACGACTTGCTAATCTCAGAAGTCGTTTTGTGTAAATTGATAGGATAGAGGTAGCTGATTATTTTTTTGAACATTTGATAATTTTTATCAAAAATAATGTATAAATCGTATTTTTACTAAAATATTTTGTGCGATGAAGAAATGGCTTTACAAGTTGGTTTTTTTTAAATTCATGGGATGGAAAATTTCGGGCACCATTGACCCAGCTATTAAAAAATGTGTCATGATTGTGGTTCCGCATACGAGCTGGCATGATTTCTATCTTGGTCTTTTTACAAGAGGAATTGTAGGTCTTGAAATGAATTTTGTAGGGAAGAAAGAATTATTCCGATTTCCTTTTGGCTATTATTTCAAATGGATGGGAGGAGAGCCATTAGACAGATCAGGTGGTTTAAATAAAGTAGAAGCCATTGCAGAAGTTTTTAAAAAAAGAGAAATTTTCAGATTAGCCATCGCACCAGAAGGAACCAGAAAAAAAGTAACGGAATGGAGAACGGGATTTTATTACATTTCACTTCAAGCAAATGTTCCTATAATTCCGGTTGCTTTTGATTATTCAAAAAAAGAAGTTAAACTAGGAAGTCCATTTTATCCAACTGGTAAAATTAAAGAGGATGTTCACTATTTGCAACAGTTTTATTTAGGAGCAACAGGAAGGGTGCCGGAAAATGGGTTTAAGGTTAACGGATGAATGCGTACGATGTTTTTTTTAATTCCAGTTCATGCAAATAGTTAGATAAGTATGAATTTAGGAAAGTAAATTTGTTTGGGGCTAAAAAGTAACAATTATGCGAAACATAAAGGTTTTTATTTTTTTATTTTACTTCATCGGAATGCATTCGTATGGTCAGAAGTATAATCTTTTTAATCAGCTAAAGGCGGTTGTAGATTCTTCTTCGGTGTATGATCAGCGTAAAAAAAAGCTTATTGATGAACTCAAAAACAAACTAGAAAAAACAGCAAAAGAAGACTATAACGCACGGTTTGACTTAAATCAGCAACTTTTTGATCATTATCTGGTTTTTAAGAGGGATTCGGCTTTTAATTATGCTTTAAAGATAAAAGCATTAGCAGAAGTCACCGACCAGAATGATTATTTAATTAAATCCTATATCAATTTAGCCAATATCAGTGTATCAGCCGGAATGTATAAAGAGGGATTGGATTATCTTTTGTCGGTTAAACCGGAAGAAATCAAAGATGGCAACGGTTCGTTATATTATGGGCTTTTAGGTCGATGTTACAGTGACATGGCAGAGTACAGTAGTATACCTTTTTTTAGTTCTAAGTACATAAAACTAGCTAGAGAGTGTAGAATTAAAGCACTCAGTTTAACCGAACCTGGAACTTTTTTTAATTCTTTTTTAAAGGTATTCAACGAATACAAGGAAGGTAATTTAAAACAGGCTCGACTGGGATTCAAATCAATGTTGAAGCAGGGTTTAGAGCAAAGGGAGCAGGCATTGGTCAATTATATGTTGGGTGAAATTGATCATGAAACCGGTCATGTTGATTCGGCAATTAATCATTACTATGCAGCCGCTATAACTGATGTGCGTGTGTCAACAAAAGAATCCCTTGCACTAATTAAACTTTCTGAATTGCTGTTTAAGAAAAAAGAACTGAAAGCAGCGTCTGTTCTCGTGAAGAAAGCCTATGAAGATGCCATTTTTTACGGAGCCCAACAACGCAAGCTTCAGGTCGGTGAGATTCTGCCACTTATTGAAGAAGAAGTGGTTGAAAATATTGAAAGAGAGAAAAGCCGACTTTATACACAATATGTAGGAGCTGTCATTTTTTCTTCGGTATTAATCTGTTTTCTGATTATTATTTTTGTACAAAATAAAAAAATTAAAAAAGGAAGGGAAATTATAGCAGCAGCACACGACTCCTTAGAAAAAACAAATGAACAGTTGCGGTTGGTTAACAAACAAATCAATGCCCATAATGTTGAAATTGAACGAATCAATAACCGTTTGTTTGAAGCTAATAAAATTAACGAAGAATATATAGGTTTCTTTTTTACGGAATACGACGATATTTTTGAAAAATTTAATGAACTGATTGCCGCAACCAAAAAAGAGATAGACTCGGATGATTATACTAAAGCAAAATACCGCATCTCTAAATATGATTCCAATAAAGAAAAAGAAAAGTTGCTTTATAATTTTGACACGGCTTTTATCAGTCTGTTTCCTAATTTTATTGATGAGTTTAACTTATTAATGAAAGAAGGACACGAAGTAAAATTAAAGCCCGATCAGATTCTTAATAAAGAACTACGCATTTTTGCCTTGATCCGGCTTGGTATAAAACACAACGAAAAGATTGCCAAAATTTTAGGCTATTCGGTTAATTCCATCTATGCCTACAAAACTAAAGTGAGAAATAAATCGGTGGTTGAGAACGAAGAATTTGATAAACAATTAATCATGAATACTTCCATCAAGGCTTAGTGTTTAAATTAGATTTTTACAGGTCTGAAAAATAGTCTAAAACGATGCACTTTTAGTACATTTGGTTTTCAGCATCTAAAATTATTTACCGCAAATTCTCAAATTATTTATTTCAAATTCTATACTTTTTTATTTGGTTTCCAACTTCTTTGTCTGCTAGCAAGAGCGATGAACTTCAAGTTCATCGTGTTTAGCTGTGACCCTAAACCGAAAGTTGAATAGACGAAGAAATTTGTAGTAAAACCTTCCGTAACTTATTTGGTTAGTAAAAAGTAAAAGCCAATCTATAACGAACTCATTGTAATGTGTAACCACTTGAGGTAAAGTTATCTTGCATTTCAATAAAAATGTGGTATGAGTTTTTTGCATTTTAATAATGAAATCAATAAAAAACATACCTATTTTATTGTTGAAAGTGTTTTTTTAAACTACTTTTTTTAAGAATAACTTAAAAATAATCTATATAGTTGAATAAAAACATTTTGTTTTAAGTATTTGTTATTCAGTGTTTTGCTTTTAATATAACGTTGTAGTTGTCCGGATTTATCTATATGCTTTTTACGAAATCGTTTTCAGTTTGGTAAATTTTGTTTCTTTGTTTTGCCGGTTAAAAAATTAACAAAGCATTAAGGTTTCAAGGCAGTATTCTGATAGACTGTAAGGAGAAATTTTTTTGTAAAAATTAACAGGTCGTAAAATTCAAACGAACTAATCTAACCTTAAACAAACCAAATTAAATGAAATTCGAATTACAAATTGAGATTTTTATGAAACCAGCAAAGAAATACTTCTTTGGTCTCTTTTTGCTTGGAATGTTACTGGGGTTTTTTCCTTTTCTTTCCGTTAAAGGGTATGCCCAAACAACTCAACAGGCAAAACAGCAAGTTTTCTCCGGAATCGTTTATGATGATCAGAATCAGCCTTTAATAGGGGCGTCGGTCGTTGAACGCGGAACCGCTAACGGAGTGTCTACCGATTTAGAAGGTAAATTTACCCTGAGTTTAACCACTGCAAATCCGGTGTTAATCATATCCTATTTGGGATTTTCCGAAAAAGAGGTGACTGTGAGTGGAACGAATCTGGAAATAAAGTTGTTATCCGAAAACATTACGCTGGATGATATAGTCG